>NZ_BOSG01000004.1:300000-502836 GCF_018403225.1 Paenibacillus sp. J23TS9
CCAATCGCTCTTGAAGCGGAAGCTTTTGTTCAGGCTGGGCGTGAGGACGAAAACACCGTCATCATTGCGGAGAACAATCTGAGTGACATCCTTTTGGGCGTTTGTAAGGCTGATCCGGTAGTAGGAAGGGTTCTGATACCAAACCTCAATGTTATACTCCTGCGGTTTTTCTCCCGTAAAGAGCGTCATTTTCCCCATTCCTTTATAAGATCCTTCCTTGCTTTGCAGCGTATCGGCAACATTATTCAAACCTTTGACTACGGAAGCAGCGTCCTTTTTGCCGCACCCGGCAAATACGACGGTGACGCACAAGATCATGGCGAGTACCCATGACATCCGGCGCATGACATCATCCCCTTTAGCACATGTTTTAATTGATTGATACATGTCTATGAGGGACTTGTTCACATTATGCAGACTAGCCTGACAAGCCGAGCTGGCCCGTACATTTTGCACCCGAAAAAGCGTGCCTCCAAAATAAAAACAACTGTATCCCCTAAGGCGGGGCAGTTGTTTCGATCTTGTATCGCATATAGGATTCAAACTGTTATACGGAAGTAGACGAGGGTACAGCGTCCGGGCGTACGGGTGCCGCAAACCAGGATTCATCCGCATCATGGGCGGTCGGAAGGTTTTTCGTCACCGGATCGAACATCCAAAATATGCCTACACCCAATACCACAATACCACAGCCTGCGATCACGAGTGAGCTTGCTGCGATCACACCTAAACTGCCGCCGATGAGGCTGCCAAGCGGCATAGCGATACCGCTAAGTCCCGAGGATGCCGCAAAAACGGTACCCAGACTCTTTTCCGGCACGGCTTTTTGAATCACGGTGTTAATGATGACATTGGTTACTCCGCCCGGAAACCAAGCCAGACCGTAGACCAGAACAATGAGCCACGTCCAATGGCTGAATATGCTGAGACACCAGGCGGCTCCGGATAAACAAAAGGCAGCGGCAAAAAGAGATCCGAGTCGTACGCGTTCCAGTTTCATATAGGGTGTAAGCATCGCGCCAAGTAAACTTCCGCAGGCTTGAGCCATGAGCAGAATTCCGTATACCCCCGCCCCGCCGAGGCTGTTCGCAAAGGCTGGCATGACGGTAAAGGTGGCTCCTCCTGCCGCATTAATCAAGATAATGCCAAACAGGATGCGTGCCAGCGGTGTGGCAAGGATCAATCTAAGACCTTCTTTCATATCTGACACATAGCTTTTCATAGGGTTCTGACGGGAATCCGATAAATTTCTCTTGCCACCAAATTTCTTCAATACGTTGTTATCGGAATTAACGGTTGATGAATTTATCCGCAGCTGCATGAACAAAAGGGCCCCAACGAAGAATCCCAGGGAGTTCCACAGATATAGGGAAACCGCACCCAGCACGATAATTAAAGCTCCCGAAATCGCGTTGCAGGCAACGTCGATGCCTTGGTAAGCGATCGAAAACAAGGAGTTCCCCTGCGTCAGCTGGTGTTTGCTCAATATCTTGGGAAGCGCGGACATCTGAGCCGGATAAAACCACATATTAATGGTCGTGAGGATCGGCGTGATGCTAAGCACGAGACCTACGGTCAGAAAACCGAAATAGTGTGCCACTGGCACAATTAACAGCAGCAGTGCCTGCAGCAGTTGAGTGTACACCAGCAGGCCCCGCAGTGGAACCCGGTCAATCATAGGGCCGGAAAACAATTGAATGATTCGGGGGAGGATCGACAGAAAACCGGCAATCCCCGTATATAGTGTTGAACCTCCGAGACTGTATACCAACCACATGGCCGCGACGGCATAAAAGCTATCACCGATATTCGTCAGAATGCGGCCGATAAACAGCAGCGTGAAATTGCGATTTTTAAAAATCTCCATGTCAACAACACTCCCATTCCCTGTTCGTAGGATAAAGTTTAGAAAGATCCCCCTACTTTGGCGCTTCAGCCGAAATCACTTTAATACCGATCGCATATTCCTTGGTGTCCTCTCCCTTGGATGCAATGGAAATCTCCACCCATTTCTCCAGCAATGCCTTGAAGTCGGCCTCCATTTCCTCACGCTGCTCCAATGACAGCTGCATTCTCAGACTCATTCTCGTGCTGATCGCTGCATCATAATCATCGGCCAGTATCGGATCCATCAGCTGTTTTCCCTGCGAGTTAAACCACTTCGCCTTCGACTTGTAGTATTTCTCCACAATGCCGCCAACCGTTCTTGTTTCAACAAGGTCGATCAGCCCGCCTTCATATAGCTTTTGAATGTGATAGTGAATGCTGCCCGGAGATTCCCCCAATTCATCCGCTACCTGTTTGGAGGTTTTCGCTGCGTCGACCAATGTTTTGATGATTTTCACCCGCTGCGCGCTGCCTAACAATTTGGCCTGCTCTACTGAAATCTCAATGGATTGGGATTGATCGTTTTTCATATCCAATACACTCCGATCTAAATTATAAGTTGATCTGTTTTAATGGTTCGTACTGTATTATTTATTCGATCTATTTTTTTAGATCGTCTATACGGCTTATCATAATCCATGATTTACCACTTGTAAATAGGCAAAATAAAAAGTACAACCTCTACATTTCTTGAGGCTGTACTCCTAAGTAAACATCTCTGCATGGTAAAACTCATGCACCTTTGTTCGTAGATCTCCATGTATCCACCCGCCCGAAGGCATCCGGCAACTCGCTGCGCGCGCCATGTGCATTTTGCAGCAGCTCATCGGCGCGCACGCATTTATAACCCTGGAAGCGGACATCCTCAAAGACTTCCTCGAGGCTTGCGATCATCCGTCCCGGAGCATCAGGCACGGCTCCCCATGTATCGCCGCTGTCATGCAGCAAAATGATGGATCCCGGCTCAAGCTGGCTCAGAATCCGCTCCTTCAGCGGCCTGCTCTTTCGCGCCTTTCCCCAGTCCCGCCCCAGCACCGACCAGAGCACGATCCGGTATGTTTTTCGCAGTGTGAATAAATCGCCTATATTCAAAATCCCCCAGGGAGGACGGTAAAACGTCGGCCGCTCGCCCGTAATCCGTTCGACGATGTCCGCAGTCCGCTGAACATGCATCTCCCGGATACGCCGCGTGCTCATGAGCCAATTGGGAAGATGCGTATAATTATGAATACCTATCTGATGCCCCTCCATATGGATGCGTCTTGTCAGCTCCGGATGTTGCTCCGCTTTGCTCCCAAGCACGAAAAAGGTTGCCTTAATTCCTTTACGCTTCAGTAAATCCAGTAGTCTTGGCGTATACAGTGGATGGGGGCCATCATCAAAGGTTAAAGCGATCTGCCTGCCACTCCGGCCGCGAATGGCGACGCCAATCCCCATAATTCGCGTGATCACATAGGGAATTATCATATATATAAGGACAAACAGCAGTAACAGTTTCATCATTAAAAGACTCATGCTGCCGTTTCCTTGTTATACCGCAAGAACAGCGACTGCCGCGTCATCATCAGCATTTTAGGAACGAGCTTAGGAGCATTTTGCTTCATACGTCCCCGGCCTACCGGATGCAGTACCCGAAGCAGTAAACGCAAATAATAGGTGGAGAACATCCGGAATCCCTTGGACTCCAGCGGATGAAGCTCAAAGCCAAGACCATGAATGATGCCCCGGTGCAGCAGGGTGATTCCCGTTAGTGCCTTTACTTGGGCAAGCTCGGGGTCGGTTTCCATCGCATGGCTGATCTGCTTCATCGAACGCCGCAGCATTCTGGCAGTCAGCAGCGCAGCGCGGTCAGCCCCGACTTCTCTGGATAACTCCAGCACCTGGCGGTTATCCAGATGAAGCTCCCCAACCCAATCTCCGGATTGAATCCAATGTCCGTCATGACATTCCACGCTTTTTCCATGATGCCGCCGGATGACCAGCTTGCAGATACCAAATTTCTTCACGGAAGCACTCCGCAATTTCGTGATTTGGTCAAAAACCGACTCCCAAGCCATCCAAACCGACTGAGCACTTGCTTTTGAAATGGAAGCTAACATATTCAATATTGGTCACATCTTTCTATTCGAAATTTGGTCTTCCTCTGTAAACCTGCTTAACCCCGCAGGATATCTGTCTATTTAGTTAGACGGTGGAAAACCTGAAACCCATGCCAACATTGTATAAAATGAATTTATCGTTTCTCTTTCTTCTTTCTTACGATTTTCTTAATCGATGATTTTGCTCGTTTTCACATTCAAAACACAAGAAAAAAACCGCCTTCCTGCATGCAGGCATGGCGGCGCATGATGTTCAATTTAGGTGGTTACGCATGGGATACGCGCGGCATTGGCATCGTTTCCTTGCCCAGCTCCGCCCATATATACTTCATCAGAAGCTCCATTTTCAGAGATTGATATTCTGCCTGATCCCATAGGTTGTGAATCTCTTGCGGATCCTCCTCAAGATCGAAGAGTTCCCCGTAAGTCTGGTTGTAATAAACCGTAATTTTATAACGCTGACCCACATAGGTCTTCTGATGAATCGTAGTCGGTTCATGCCGGAATTCGCAAATTGCATGATCGCGGACGGCCTTCTCCGGGGCAAGCCACACTTCGGACTGGTCCACACCTGTCATGTCGTGAGGCGGGACGGCACCTGCAAATCGCAGAAAGGTCGGGGCCAGATCAACGAGCGACTGAATGGAATCCGAGACCACGCCGGCAGGCGTTTGTCCTGGATATCTCACGATGAAAGGAAGCCGCAGCAAGTCTTCATAATGAAATCCCCCCTTGAACATCATGCCGTGCTGGCCGAACAGATGCCCGTGATCGGTCGTAAAGATGACAATGGTCTGGTCTGCAATTCCAAGTTCATCCAGCTTGTTTAGAATCCTGCCAATCGCATCATCCATAAAGCTGACCATCCCGTAATACGTGGCGACTGCTTTCCGATGCTCCTCATCCGTCATGCCCAGATGTGAATGATAACCATGAATACCGTAGCCTGTTTCCTTATATTCTGAAAAGTCAGGATTTCTTTGCTGGGTCATTTGAAAATGCGGCGGATTATGATCATGCTCGCCAGGCACAACCTGCGGCACCGTCAATTGATCCGGATCATACATGCTTGCCCATGGCTCTGGTACGAGATAAGGCGGATGTGGATCCGGAAAGCTGGCCCATAGCATAAACGGTTCTTCCTCCCTGCTGTACTCCTCCATGAGCTGATTGGAACGCTCCGCAATCCATGTATTGTAATGAAATTCTTCAGGGATCGGCCAAGAGAATTGAATCGATTCATTCATGGTACCGGTCGGAGCCGAATAATAGTCACGCCAATTCTCGCAGCCCTTTTCTTCCATCCAAAGCGCGTAATGCTGGCCCACCAGATATTCATTGGTGTGATTTCGCAGCAGTTCGATATGCTCGAAGCCATAAAACGGACCATGAAAATCACGCCAGAATTCAAAATCATGAAGCTTATCGCGCCCTTCCAGCGAGGTGTATGGCTCCTTGGTAAAGACAGGCTGAAAATGCGCCTTTCCTACCAGCGCCGTCCGGTAGCCTTCTTCCTGCAGCAAATCCCCGACGGTTACTTCTTCTTCCGGCAGCTTTGTCCCCAGCGTCCATGCTCCATGCTGGCTTGGATACTTGCCCGTAATGATCGATGATCGTGAAGGCGTGCAGGTCGGGTTCGGACAGTACGCTCTAGTAAACGCAGCCCCCTCCTTCACCATACGATCCAAATGAGGCGTTGATATTTCCGGGTTAAATGCACCGATGGTGTCCCAATGCTGCTGATCGCTTGTTATAAGTAAAATATTGGGCTTTGGCATATCATTTCATCCTTTGCTGGGTTCGTTTCTATCATCTTATCTGCCAGCAAGGCCGTTCAACAATGACCGCAAGTTGCATATCTTTAACATTTTGTCAGGATGTATGGTACAATTCAGGCAAATTCATGTATTATGAAAGGGGATACATCCTTGCAGGAACGGGCTGAAGAGTACTATAACGTTACCCATTTCAACCCTGATGAATATGATAAAAGCGGAGGGCTTTGGCCCATTCATGCGGGTATGAATGAAGCCAAGCCAGATTACCATGCCGGACCGCGAATGGTGCCCTACTATAGTTTGCATTTTGTAAAGTCAGGAGCTGTAGAGCTAAACACAGGTGAGCAGACCGTTATCTTGCATAAGGGCGATATGTTCTGCTTATTCCCCGAACATACCTACACGTACCGTATTCATCCGGACCCGGACAAGCTGCGCATGGGATGGGTAGCTTTTCAAGGAAAACAGGCCCCCTTCATTCTCGCCTCGATCCCACTCGTTGAATCCTTACCTTATGCATCGCAAAAAGTGGCACGAGAGTTCCTGCTCGCCTTCGAGCAGCTGCTTCATACCGGAACAGGAAGTTCTGCGCATGATCGGTTGAACCGCACTATATTGCTCTATCGGCTGCTGAGCCAGCTGCTTCCTGCGGAACCGGAGAGCAGCATTCCAACCAAGCCGGATCAATGGATCGAGGACAGTAAAAATTATATGGATACCCACTTTACCGAGGATATTACCGTGCAGGATGCCGCTGCGTATGTCGGGGTACATCGCTCTTATTTTTCGAAAATATTCACCGAACGCGTTGGCTCCACGCCCACCCTGTATCTGAAGCGGCTGAAAATGGACAAAGCACTCCTGATGCTGAAGCAAGGTCACTCGGTTCTGGAAACGGCCCTGAGTCTGGGATATTCGGACACCGCTTCATTTTCACGGGCATTTCACCGCTATTTCGGCTCCGCGCCAACCCACTACTACAGATAGAAGCCATACTAATAGACCCATCAAAGGAGCTTTGCAGATATGACGATTCTACTGATCCTCCTGATGTCGGCCATGATTATCATGTTTATTGCCAAAGCCCGGAATCCGTCCGTCTACTGGATGTCGATTATTTTGCTGGGCTGGTTCCTCAGCATGTCCGGACTCGTCCTGTTTATCGCCAAATACGGCGGATTCTATTACCGTGTCAACATCGTGCTCTTTTTTAATGACATGATTCGCAACATGCTGCTCCATTCCCCGATCAGCATCGATGGCGTCAGCCGCATGATTACGATCGGCAGATCCCTGTTCATCTTCGGATTTATAGGCCTGTCCCTGTCTCTCTTCTACAATAATCAGATGAAGCACCGTTTCCTGGTATTGACGCTTCATGCCATTTTACCTCTAATCAATATCGTTTTTTACGATCCTGTCATCTATAAGCCCATGCTCAGCTTGCTCACTCCGAGAAGCACTTACATCATCAGTTTTATTACCCGCGGGTGGCTTGTTATATCAGCACTCTACGCCACTTCGCTTATCGTATATTATTATTCCCATGTCACGATTCCGTGGCTGAAAAAGCAGATTAAGCATATTCTCTACGGCGTGTTTGCCCTGGTTCTGTTTTATTTCTATCTGGGCTTCATGGGGCCAATGCAGGTCACGGATGTCCGCACTTATTATGTACTGTACTCCGACTTCTCCAACTTCAATCCGCCGCTGACCCTGTTTGAGTGGTATCTCGGGATCGGCATTACAGGGATTCTATCCGCCATCAGCCTCTTCTCCATTTGGCGCTACACCGATATTGAGAAGAAAATGGGTGAGGAAACCCTGATGCTGGAGCGCAAGCTGAAAACTGCGGATATGGGAATCAAGGTATTCACACATGGAATTAAAAACCAGCTGCTCATTATTCAGGTACTCCTGAACCAGGCCAAGCAGAATCCTTCTGTTGATGAACACGGCACTGGCACGGGTAAAGAGCCGCTGGACAAGGCCAACATCGTCGTATCCGAGACGCTCGAGCGCCTGGATCAGCTGTACCGTTCCATCAAAACCACCCATCTGCAGCTGCGTTCCGTGTCCGTGCGCGAGCTGATGGACAACGTGCTGGGGCGATTCGATTCAGGTTCGAGACCGCTAGAGGTCCGCATCCGGTTTGAGGATGAAGGAATCACCGTGCTCGCTGACCAGGCTCATCTGTCCGAAGCGATATACAATATTCTGACCAATGCGGCAGAGGCCATCCCGGAGGAAAAGCGCGGCTTCATTCAGATCACTTCCTATCCTGAAGGCAATTTCAATATTATCAGCGTGACGGACAACGGCTGCGGCATGGAAAAGGACCAGCTTCAGGCCATCTTCGACCCGTTTGTCACGAGTAAAAATACGACCCGCAACTGGGGCGTAGGTCTATCCTACGCCAAGCAGATCGTGCATGGTCATGACGGGCGTATTCATGTCGAGAGCAAGCCCGACTTTGGAAGCACGTTTCAAATTGTTCTGCCAATCTATCAAAAGCATACAGCTTAAGGGAGGAACATCGCGATGAACACAGCGCCAATCCAGGTCATCGTTGCTGAGGATTTAGACGTACTGCGTGAACATTTCTGCTCCGTCCTGAGCAAGCATGAGGATATACGGATCGCCGGTCAGGCCGCAAGCGGCAAGCAGGCCCTTCAGCTGATGCGGACGATCGGCGCAGATGTGCTGCTGATGGATATTGAGATGGACGCCAAGCATGACGGCATTATTTATGCGCAGCATATTTTGGAGGAGTTTCCCCATGCCCGAATCGTGTTCCTGACGGTTCATGAGGATGATGAAACCATCTTCAGCGCCTTTGAGACCGGAGCCGTGGATTACGTACTTAAGACCCGTCCGGATCAGGAAATCGTCCAGCGGGTCCGCAGCGCGCATGAAGGCATGTCCCAAATGCATCCGGAAATCACGAACAAGATCAAGAGTGAATTCACACGCATCCGCAAGAACCAGGAAAACCTGTTTCAGGCTACTATGATCCTGTCCCAGCTGACACCAAGCGAGCTTGAAATCATCCAGCTGCTATACAGCGGCTATAAGACTTCCGAAATTGCCAAGCAGCGGCAGGTAGAGATCTCCACGATTAAGTCGCAGATCAACGTCATCCTGAAAAAGTTCAACAAAAAACGGAGCAAGGAGGTCATCTCCCTGCTCCGCGAGCTGAATATCATTCATTTAATCCATAAGGTGCGCGGCGAGCCTTAATTGCCGCCGGCTGCTTCCTGCGCTTTCACAAACGGTTCGGTGGCGATAAACTTGTCGCCTGGTACAACTTCAGCCATTTTGCCGTTCGCCACGAACATCTTCTCTAAATTCTCAAACCATTTCACGCTTGTGCCGTCCTTCATATACCCTGCGATTTTGGAGGATTCAATCCATTCCATCGTCTCATACTGCTCTTTCAATGAATCCTCCGGAACCTGCGTATACTTGGAGGTCAGGGAGATCGTCTCATCCACGTTTTTGATTTTGTAGTCATTCGCTTTGACCCATGCCTCCAGGAATTGCTGCACGACCTCAGGCTTTTCTTCCAGAAACTTCGGATTTACGACCCAGCTTGCCGGGAATACATAATCCGGGTAGAACGTACGGTTATCCCCAAGCTTCACGATGTTCTCTTTGCCAAGCTGCTTCTCGATTTCCTTGGTATATGGTGACCAGATTGCCACTGCATCTACCTTGTTCGCTACGAAGGCGGAGACCGCGCCAGCCACGTCAATGTTGACGATGTTAACATCCGATGGCTTGAGTCCGCCCTTTTCAATACCCAGGTTCAGAATCATTTCACCCGAGGTTCCCTTTGGCACTCCAACGGTTTTGCCTTTGAGATCCTTCCAATCCTGAATGCCGGATTTCTTGGTCGCATAGACCATATCACCGAAGCCAAGGCTGGCCAGCGCGATGATTTTGCCTTGGCCTTGAGCAGCCAGGAAGGTTGCGCCCGGTCCGATGTAGGCGATATCCAAATCACCTGAGGCCATCGCCTGGAATTCAGGCGGGCCGCTCAGAAATTTAACGGCGTTGACATTCAGGCCCGCATCCTTGAAAAAGCCCTTTTCATCCGCCACTACAATCGGCGCTGCCCCGTTCAGATCGGGAATGTAACCTACGTTGATTTTCACTGGAGATTTGGGAGCGTCAGTCTTGGTTTCCGAGGGAGCATCTTGCCCGGATGCCGCTCCAGCCGGTTCCTCTGCAGCCGTTTTGGTGCCGGAACCGCAAGCGCTCATCATCAGCGTCAGACACATCAGTACAGATAACAGAAGAGAAGCACGAAAGCCTTTATTGGTATTTGTTTTCATAAACAACCATTTCCCCCTTGGCATTTCTTATTTTTGTACTTCCAGATACTCCTTGTATACCTTAGCCCAGATCTCATTCTTGATTTCGATAAATTTCGGATCCATCTTCGTCGTTTGATCCCGCGGATACGGAATATCCACATCGATAATTTCCTTGATTCTGCCCGGTCTTGCACTCATGACGACTACACGCTGGGCGAGAATGACGGCCTCCTCCACATCATGGGTGATGAAGAAGCAGGTCTTTTTCTCCGTTTGCCATGTCTTAAGCAGATCCTCCTGCAGCTGTGCTCGTGTCTGGGCATCCAGCGCTCCGAACGGCTCATCCATAAGCAGCACCTCCGGCTGAACTGCATAGGCCCGTGCAATCGCGACACGCTGCTTCATACCTCCGGACAGTTCCTTCGGATATGCATGGGCAAAATCCTTCAGGTTCACGTACTCCAGATACTGTTCCGCTTTTTCGCGCCGCTCGGCCTTGCTGTATCCGCGCAGCTTCAGACCAAACTCGATGTTTTTAATGACCGTTTTCCAAGGGAACAAGGCATACTGCTGAAATACGACCCCCCGGTCCTTCCCTGGTCCGGTAACAAGCTTGCCATCCACTTCTACCCTGCCTGAGGTGGCCTGTTCCAAGCCGGCAATGATGTTCAGCAGAGTCGTTTTACCGCAGCCGCTGGGTCCGACCACACTGATGAATTCATTGGGCATAATGTCCAGGTTCGCATCATTCAGCGCGATGACCTCACCGCCTCGCACCTCATATGTCTTGCGTAGATTCTCAATTTTGATCTTGGGCTGCTCCAATGCGGCTACATCAGGGGTTACGATTTGCGCAGTTCCTGCCATCCTGTCAGTCTCCTTTCGAGATAGAGTACACCTTTGTCCATAGCGAGGCCAATAACACCGATGACGAAAATACCCATAATGACAAGGTCCATCCGGAAGTAAAGACTCGCTTCCATAATCATGTTGCCAAGCCCCTTGTTTGCTCCGGTCATTTCCGCAGCAACCAGTGTTGTCCAGGCGCTGGCCAGACCCAGCCGGACACCGACCAGAATATAAGGAAACGAGGCCGGAACCACTACTTCAAAGAAAATATGGCGGTCGGTTGCTCCCAGCACCCGTGCGGCTTTGATGAGTGTTGGATCGACGTTGCGCACGCCTTGAAAAATGGAGATCACCATGACCAGGAAGGTTGCGATAAAAATGACGGCGATCTTCGCTGACTCCCCGATTCCTTGGGATACAATGACCAGCGGAATCAGTGCGATCGGCGGAATGGTACGAAAAAACTGGATCCATGGCTCGATGACTGCCCTGATATTTTTATACCAGCCCATGACAAACGCGACAGGTATGGCTACGATAAGCCCAAGAGCAAAGCCCCCGAGTACGCGCAGCATGCTGGCGGATATATTCGTCCAGAGACTTCCGGCCTTTGCTTCCGCGAACAGTGTTTTGGTGATGCGGATCGGATCTGTAATAATGGCGCCCACGCTCGGTATTTTGGATAAAGCATACCAGATCAATATCCCGCAAATGACCGAGAGCGGCGTAATGAGTCGTGTGGATACGCGGCTTGCGTTCATGTGATTGCCCCTCCTCTTATTCATGCTGTATTAGAATTCATACGCGGGCTTCATTCCCTCATCTGTCCTCCGGCCAAGAAGCTTCGATGCAGCTTCCTCATACCCTTTGCTGCGCAGGCGGCTGACCCAGTCGTTTTCCGTTAAGTATTTATAAGGACCTGTCTCAATCACCTTTTGCATGGGATCGGCCTTATATCCCGGTTTATTCATCTGCTCCTGCAGCCAATTTGCGATGCGCTGCTCCATGAGGTTCACAACCTCCGGGTACTTCGCAGCTACATTCCGCGTCTGATGGGGATCCTGCTCCATGTCGTACAGAATCACTTCTTCAAAGTCGTAGAGTCCTGTGTGATACGTCCTTAAAAAGAACCACTTGGGGTCGCGGACCGAACGTTGGCATGTATACAAGGCATGCTCCATGACCAGATAATCGCGGCCTTCCATTTCCTCGCCTTGGAGCGCTTGGAGATACGACTTTCCATCCCAGCCGCTTGGAACCGGCAGCCCGGCCATGTCGGTAATCGTGGCGATGGCGTCCACATTATAGAGGAAACCGTCATAGGTTCCGCCCGCTGTCGCGATGCCCGGCGCTTTGATGATCAGCGGAATGTGATGCACCGCCTCCGTCGCGCATGGATGCTCTACATAGATCCCCTGCTCTCCCATCGATTCCGCATGATCCGCGCTGACGACGATGCAGACTTCGTCTTCGATGCCGAGTTCCCGCAGCGTATCCATTAATTCGCCCACGAAAGAATCCATATAGGATACTGCACCGTCATAGCCATCAATCAGATGTTTGAAATCCTCGCGGCTGCGGATCGCACCCGGCATCGTCTCCGGATAATGATCGCCCCAATGCAGAAAGGATGCGGATCGCGGGAAGGTGCTCTTTTGCTGCGCTTCAATCTGCGCTTCGTCCGGAAAGGCTCCAACAGGCGAATCCTTCCACTGCTCCATGTACGCTCTCGGATACGTATAAAAGCTGTGCGGGTCCCAGTACTGGATATGTAGAAAGTAATCGTCCTCCTTCCCGTGGGCTTTAAGCCAGGGAATCACGGCCGCGTTCACCTCGTCCGCATTCTCGTTTCCTTCCTTCAGCGTATGGGTGTGAACCTCATTCCAGCCGGCAAAATACCACCAGGCGTGATGCCGATCCCCGAACGTCGAGAAGGTGACCGTCTTCATGCCTGCCTTGCGCAGGTAGCGTGTAAAGAAAGGAATGCGTTCGCTGTGCCCATCCCCTTCCGGATACTGGAATTCGCAGCCCGGTCCCCAGTGGGTAAGCGCACCATGATTGACGCCAAAACGACCGGACATAAAGCTTGCGCGCGAAGGTACACACGGAGAAGATACGGTATAACAGCGCTCGAACCGCATCCCTTCCGCAGCAATCCGGTCCAGATTCGGTGTCGTCTGCCGGTGATACCCATAGCAGCTCATATGATCCGGGCGGAGCGAGTCAATATCCAGGTAGATCATTCTCATGCTTATCAAGTCCTTTGCTTCAAAGTTTGTTTAACATGCTGTGTCAGATCTGTATCCGCTTTCATGAATTAAGTATAATTTTGATTTCTTGATCATAAAAGGTTGAACTTTTTTACAACTTTTTCTGGAAAATCAGAAATTTGTACATCATAAATACTTTATCTTGACAAATTAACTTAACACGAGTTAATTTATTAACATAAGTTAATGATTGGGGCATATATACATGAATATCAACGACATCCCTTTGCGGGAATTAAAAAAAGCCAAGACAAAAATTGCCCTCTATGAAGCCGGGCTATCCTTCACCCAAAATCGCATGTTCAAAGACGTGCTGCTTGACGATATCTGCCGGATGGCGGGGGTTTCCCGCGTGACCTTTTTCAAGTTTTTCGGCAAAAAGGAAGATTTGCTTGTTTATTACATGCGGGTGTGGCTTACCCGCCGCATCATCGAGATCGGTTCGCTCAAGCTTCGGGGATTCGATGCGATGCACTTAATACTGCGGAATATAGCAGACGATACCCGATCGAACGAAGGCATCATGCCCAGCCTGATCGCTTTTTTGTCCGAAATGAACATGCACTGCAGCATGCCGGAGCTGAGCGAAGCCGAGGTGATGCTCCTGTTCCCGGGTAACGAAGAGGCTGGTGCCAAGAGTCCGGATATGTTCGCACTATTTACCCAGTGCATGAATGAGGCACGGGAGGACGCCACGCTGAGATCAGATATTGAGACTGAAGCGGCAGTGTCGTTCCTGTTCAGCACGTTTTACGGCGGATTTCTTACCTCGCGATTATATGGATCGAAGGATGTCATGGCTTTTTATGAAACTCATCTAAAGCTGATCGAAAAATAACCTTTGGGATGAAAAGGAGTTGTTCTTCATGGAAAAGGTGGTTCCAGGCCGCTATACGGCGCAAACGGAGGATTCATTCGTGGTATTTATGATCGGAATGCGGATTAACCGCCTCTGGGCAGTCCACCGCTGGCTCCCTGTATTTATGGCCATGCCCGGCATGATCCGCGAATTGTACATGAATCGTGATCTTGGCTTTAAAGAAGGTCATATGCATTTTTCCTGGCGCAGGGTCTGCCTGGTTCAATACTGGGATTCCTTTGAACAGCTGGAGCACTACGCACGGAAGGGGCAGAAGCACTTGAAAGCCTGGAGGGATTTTAACCGTAACATCGGAACGGACGGGACAGTCGGCATTTTTCACGAGACGTACATCATACCAAAAGGCAATTTCGAGTCCGTGTACAACAACATGCCCGTATTCGGTCTGGCCAAAGCTACAAGCCATGTGCCCGCTACGGGGCGCAGAGAGACGGCAAGCCGCAGGCTTGGCCGGGACAGTGAGCCTGCCGTACCAACGCCTGCAAATCCGGTGCAGTGACGGGAGGATTGAGGCTTATATCGCATAAAAAAGCACCCTTTTCCGGCAGATTTGCCATTAAAAGAGTGCTTTTTTGAATCGAATTAGACAATATCGGTTTTATCCACGTTTCGGAAGGAAAGATATGCAACCAGGAAGCCGATGATTCCCAGAATCAAAGGGATTGTCACGCTGGAGCTGAGCGTATAGCCCTTGTTGCTGGAGCTGAGCAGCGCCATGAGAATGACGGAGGATACGATTGTGGTCGGCACGGATTTTTTACGCATTCCGAAATATAAAGGGATCAGGCTGACGCCCGCGGCGGACAGCGTCTGAATAAAGAGCCGAATGCCTGCATGCAGGAGAACCGTCCCGTCCGGTTTACCCGGAAGGAAATGATAATGGCTGTTCACGGCCAGAAATACGAGGCTGACAATAAAGGTCGCGATTATCATCGTGACGAAGATCAGGAAAAAAATCAGCAGCATTTTCGCCATGATCAGCTTTTTGCGTGCGACCGGGTATGTAAACATCACGCTAACGGTCTTGTTTTTGTACTCATCGATAATGAGCCTGCTGAGCAGCACCGAGCCGAACACAATGAATACTGCCCGGACAAAAAGGCCCCCTATGGATAAGGCATCCGCATAGCTCGTAAAGGTAGGTTCTCCGTTGTCCCCCGCATATGGCATGAGCCACATGAAGAAGGAAATAATGATGATCGCGATACCCGCGCCTCTGACATACCATCCCAGTTTCTGTTTTTTCATCTCCAGCTGGATCAGTTTAAGCATGCTTCTCACCTCCGCCAATCTGCTGCAGGAAATATTCCTCAAGCGATGTGTGCTTATGATTTAAGGATTCAATCTCGACATCATTGAGCACGAGTGCTTTGGTAAGCTCCTGCTGCGTAAACCGCGATTCATAAACCCGGACCACCGTATCGCCAATGATTTTGAAGTTGCTCACACCAAGCTGGTTTTCCAGGATAAAGGCAGCTTTTTTGCAATGAGGCG
Source organism: Paenibacillus sp. J23TS9 (assembly GCF_018403225.1). Classification (NCBI taxonomy): domain Bacteria; kingdom Bacillati; phylum Bacillota; class Bacilli; order Caryophanales; family Paenibacillaceae; genus Paenibacillus; species Paenibacillus sp. J23TS9. Next base: position 315,577 of record NZ_BOSG01000004.1, read on the forward strand.
TCACGATTTCGATATAATCGGTATTTTCGCTGCGCATGTCATTCATGGATACCTCGCGGATGAATTTGCCCCCTTGAAGGATGCCGATCGTATCCGCAACCTGCTCGATTTCGCTCAGCAAGTGGCTTGAGACCAGCAGCGTCATCCGGTATTCCTTGCTCAGCATTCGCAGCAAGCTCCGAAATTCCTTAATGCCCACCGGATCGAGTCCGTTAATGGGCTCATCCAATATAAGCAGCTCGGGCTTGGTTATGATCGCGCGGGCCATCCCGAGCCGCTGCTTCATACCGAGCGAAAAATCTCCTACTGCCTTGCCGTCGATGGAAGTCAAATTCACCATCTCCAGCGCTTCAAGAATCGCATGTTTATTGTAAAAACCCATATATTCACAGTGAAGCTCCAGATTTTCCTTGGCTGTCATTTTCTCATAAAAGATCGGATATTCGATAATGCTGCCGATGCGCTTAAACAGCTCTACCGACCCTGGCATCAGCTTTTCCCCGAACATTTCGATCTCGCCGCTGGTCGGCTTCACAAGATTAAGCAGCATCTTCATCAAGGTCGTTTTGCCGGCGCCGTTCGGGCCAAGCAGTCCGTAAACCTGCCCCCGCTGGATGTTCATGCTGACGTCGGAGACGACTTCTTTACCTTTATATATTTTGCTTACTTGGCGGGTACTGACGATATAGCTCATGCATCCCTTGCTCCTCTCGTTCTTGCTTAAACCCAGTATAGCCGCCAACACTTTCTTATTTCTTGCGTAATTCTTACGAATATCTTAAGCAGAGAACTTACCGTCAAGACAACCTTTTCAGAGAGATCGTGAAGACGGTCTGTTCATGAGGCTTGCTGGTTACCCGGATTTCCCCGCCCATAAGCTCAACCAGCCGTTTGGTAATCGTCAGTCCGAGCCCGCTTCCCTGAAAGCTCTTGTTTCTTGAATCCTCCAGCGTGTACATCCGTTCAAAAATAAGCGCCTGTTCCCGCTCATGAATACCTTTACCCTTGTCCCATATCTCAATCAGTACCCTGTCTTCATTACCGCGCACGTTCATGCCGATGACCTTTCCCAGCGCACCATACCGGACTGCATTGCTGAGCACATTGTTCAGTGCCCGGCTCAGTGCCTCCTCATTTCCCCAGGCGTACAGCGGCGTATCCGGAATATCGATGGCTGCCTGCAGCCCTTCGGATTCGATCATATCATAGAACATGAGCATGCTGTTTCTAGTCATTTCATTGATATGTATGCGGGTGAGCGGAATCTCCTTATCCCCCGATTCCAGCTTGGCCAAATCGAAGAACCGATTAATCAGCTCCACGATCTCTACGGCCTTCATGTGCACCTTGTTTAATAGGCGTTCCCTTTCCGGAGACGATAGATCCGGCTGTCTGTTCAATGTTTCGATGTAGCCCAGCACTACGGTGAGCGGCGTCTTCAGATCATGCGATATATTCGCCAGCATCCGCCGCATCGCATTCTCTGTACGCGCGAAGCCGGCAATGGACTGCCTGTTTTGCGAAAGCAAACGGTTGATGGTATTCAGCAGCCTGCGGTATTCACGATCCTCCGTAAAAAGCAGGAGCTGCTCCTGCTGCGACGAATCCATGATCGAGGTCAGCTTATCAATCATATGGCTGAGCTGCTTAGCCCTCTTCTTTCGGTAAACCCACTGTAATATATTGAGGAGCAGCAGCATGCCCATCAAAACAAGCAAAATGGCTGTCACCTTAAAATTCCCCCAAACGGTAACCTATGCCCCACAGTGTTTTGATATATTGCGGTTCCGATGGACTGTCTTCAATCTTTTCGCGAAGCCTGCTCATATGTACATTGATCACATTTTCATCGCCAAAATAGTCATCATTCCAGACGGAGTTAAAGATATGCTGCTTCGTAAAAACCTTTTTCGGATGGGTCATGAACAGCTTCAGGATTTCCAGCTCTTTGGCTGTAAGCTTGATTTCCTCGCCTTTCTTGGTCACGGTCAGAAGATCCAGGTCCAGCTCCAGCTCATGCACCCGCATGAGCTTGTTCTGCTCCGCTGGCTGATTGCTGACATAAGCCGTAGCCCGTCGAATGGCAGCCTTCACCCTTGCCGTCAGCTCAATCATGGAAAACGGCTTCGTTATATAATCATCAGCACCGAAGCCCAGTCCCAGCGCCTTGTCCACTTCCCCATCCTTTGCGGATACGATGAGAACCGGCACATGGCTGTTTTCCCTGATTTTTTTCAAGAAATCCATACCGCTGACCTTCGGAAGCATCATGTCCAGCAGCACCAGATCGTAATTCCGCTCCCCAAAGCGCTCAAGCGCTTCTTCTCCGTCCTTCGCATGAACCACTTGAAAGCCTTCCATCGTCAAATAGCTCTCTACCATCTCGCCAATTGAAGCGTCATCCTCTACAAGCAGTATATTCGCTGCCACGTCATCCCCGCCTACCTTCTCTTGTTTATAGCTATACTATACTGGATACACCCCCCACTCGCATATCCACAGCCGGAAATCATCCATAAAAAAGGCACCCGAAGGTACCCACATTTGATGGATCATCTATTTGCCTTGTTCCGCAGGCGTCTTAGGCAATGACTGATATATCGAGCCCGCATGCACGATGCCGATGATTTCCTTCACAGCGGCAGTCATCTGCCTGCCATCCACGCTTTTATCACATGATTTCCACTCGAATTGGCGATTCCCTCCATTAATGAATACGTTTAAATCATAACGATCCGCATCCTGCTGCTTGCATGTGGAAGACAGCTTTTTCTTATTCAAATAGCCTGCAAGCACGAGCTCCCTGTAAATTTTCTGACGATCCTGTTCCGGTATACTGAAATCACTGACCTCCACCATTTGGTCGTTCCCGAGATCTTTGACCAGCTTGTAATCCACTGTATTGATTTCGTTCGTCCCAGACGGCCCATACCTCAGTACAAATTCGAACCGGTCCTGCTTGCTGACGTCAAATGGAATCTCCAGCAGCTCCATTTCCTTTTGTTCCCCATTGCAGCCTGTCAGCTTATAACGGATAAGCGTATCCATTTCTTCATGGTTTAGCTTGTCACAGCTATACGTTCTGACTTCCCCTTGTCCGAATTTATCCTGGGTCGTGTCCACACGCAGTTCAACATGGCCATCCTTATGCGTTAAATCGTAATAAATAGGATCGCCTTCAATTGTATACCGGACAAGCCGCTGCTTGCCCTCTGTTTGGCCTGCGAATGCATCAAGCTGCCCGCGGTTCTCCACCATGCCATGCATGTCGATCACATCTGCGCCTTTGACGGTTTTATCGTTATCGGCAGGCTCCTCTGTCATCTTGGGTATTTGGGGCTGCGTCTCGTTCGCATGTGGCTCCTGCTGAACGGAACAGCCGAAGATCATTGCGAGCAGCAAAAACATGATCATCATTCTTACCGGGTTCGGTTTCAACTCAGGTCCCCCTTAAAGTCTTGTATCCTTCTTGACGTCACTCAGCTGGTAAAGGTTTCAAGCCTAGGGTGCGTTGCTGTTGAACAAAAAAAGACCGCAGATGCATTGCATCCCGGTCCTTTACACCTTATCCCTCCGCAGGCGGCTCCTTCGGCACCAGCTTGTAAATGTCGCCGTTTTCAAAGGTATCGATCAGCCTGTCCAGCCATTCGTAGTAAGCATATGCATCCCGCAGTTTGGCCTTGTCCTTTTGCAGCATATCCGTCATCTCTGGATCTTCCGCGTATTCTTTAGCTATTTTATCAATTTCGTCCATGGATTTGCGGAGAATCAAAATATTCGTCTCCACCGATTTTCTCCATTTGATGTCAAAAAAGTCGGTAAAGGTCTGGTACCAGTCATATTCAACCTCGTACAGATCCTTGCGCGAGCCCTTTTCCCATACCTTGTTCACCATTTTCAAATCCAGCAGCGTCCGGACGCCCGTGCTCATGCTGGTTTTGCTCATTTTCATTTCGCTGCCCATCTCATCAAGCGTCATTGGTTTATCCGCAAAAAATAACAGACCGTAAAGATGTCCTGTCGATAAGGATATACCGTATAAGTCCATATTTCGTCCAATCGATTCTATAACACGCTTACGCATTTTCTGAAGCGCAGCGTTCTGTTCTTCCTTCATCGGGTCCAAGCCCATGCTTGCAACCTCCTTATGTTCAGCCATTCTTCGAATGTTTTCGGCAGGTAATCCCAAGTTCAGACAAAATCTGAAGGCAACAACCTACATCGTCTATTGTAGAAAAACCACTTTTAAAAGTAAAGAAGCTTCAGAAGCTGCAATTTGGAGCATCGGGCAGGAAACCGGAGGATTATACCGTACAGTTTTTTCTGTACGTTCTTTACATACGGTTAAAACGTTTGATACGATATTATTAGTTTGTTACACTGTTAAACGTCGCTTATACGTCGGTACACGAATCATCAACGGAATAGGGGTATGTTTTTGATTCATTTAGAAATGGTTGATAAGGGGGGATTGATTTGTCCATCTTACAGCTTCAAAAGGTAAGTAAATTGTTCGGAGCGCATGCAGACTCCTGCGTGGAGCTTCTCGAGCAAGGTTGGACCAAAGAAAGAATAGCAAAAGAAAAATCCGTGACCGTCGGTGTTAATCGTGTCAGTTTGAGCATCGAGGAAAGCGAGATTTTCGTCATCATGGGGTTATCGGGCAGCGGCAAGTCTACACTCGTTCGTATGCTGAACCGCCTCATTGAGCCTACGTCAGGAGAAATCCTGGTACATGGCAAAGATTTGATGAAAATGAACAAGGAGCAGCTCCGGACGGTGCGTCGCCAGACCATCAGCATGGTGTTTCAAAAATTCGCGCTGTTTCCCCATCGCACTGTTCTGGAAAATGTAGAATACGGCCTGGAAGTCCAGAAGAAAGATAAGAAGCTGCGGCGCGACAAAGCTGCGCAATCACTCGAACTGGTCGGACTAAAAGGCTGGGGAGATAAAAGCCCCGATGAGCTGAGCGGCGGAATGCAGCAGCGGGTAGGACTCGCCAGAGCCCTGGCGAATGACCCCGAGATTCTGCTCATGGATGAGGCCTTTAGCGCCCTCGATCCACTGATCCGGCGGGATATGCAGGATGAGCTTCTCGATTTGCAGGAGAAGATGAAGAAAACCATTATCTTCATTACTCATGACCTGGATGAGGCGCTCCGGATTGGCGACCGGATTGCGCTCATGAAGGACGGAGCTGTCGTACAGGTCGGAACGCCTGAGGAGATTTTGACCCAGCCGGCCAATGCTTATGTAGAACGCTTTGTTGAAGATGTCGATCTCTCGAAGGTCCTCACGGCTTCACATGTCATGCGTCGTCCAGAGACGATTATGGCGGACCGTGGTCCTCGTGTCGCCCTTGAACTTATGCGTGAACGAGGCATTTCCAATCTATTTGTCGTAGACCGTGCCAAACGCATGCTTGGTGTCATTACGGCTGAAGACGCTTCGGCCGCCATGCGGGTCGGACAGTCACTGGAGGATATCCTGATTGTAGACGGTCCGCGGGTACAACCGGATGTTGTTATTAATGAGCTTTTCGAAATCACCAGCTTGGCCAAAGTGCCACTTGCGGTTGTTGATGACCAGAACCGTCTCCTTGGCGTCATTGTCCGCGGAGCTGTGCTCGGTGCCCTTGCGGGAGAAAATAGCTCGAAGGAGGTGATTCCGGATGCAGAAAATACCACTGGATGAATGGGTTCAGACGCTGGTCGACTGGATGGAGGATCATCTGACGGTTCTATTTAATATTATTTCCGCTGTCATTGAGGGCATTGTCAACGGCTTCACCTGGTTGTTCATGCTGCCTCATCCCTTTCTCTTCATTATCATTCTGGGAATACTGGCCTTCCTGGTCGGACGGTTATCACTGACCCTGTTCTCCGTAATCGGCTTCCTGCTGATCTATAATTTGGGATACTGGTCGCAAACGATGGATACGCTGAGCCTCGTCATCACTTCAGCACTCATTTCCGTTGTGCTTGGTATTCCGCTGGGTATCTGGTGCGCTTACAGCAAAGGTGCATCCCGGATCATTACACCGCTGCTTGATTTCATGCAGACGATGCCGGCATTCGTATATCTGCTGCCTGCCGTTACCTTCTTCAGCTTGGGTGTCGTGCCGGGCGTCATTGCCTCAGTCATCTTTGCGATACCGCCAACGATACGGCTGACGCTGCTAGGCATTCAGCAGGTTTCTGGAGAATTGACGGAAGCAGCCGATGCCTTCGGCTCCACTTCAGGCCAGAAGCTCTTCAAAGTGCAGCTGCCGCTGGCTTTGCCAACACTGATGGCCGGTGTGAACCAGACGATTATGCTGTCGCTGTCCATGGTCGTTATTGCTTCCATGATCGGTGCGCAGGGCATCGGTGCGGAGGTGTACCGTGCGGTGACCCAGCTGCAGATTGGTAAAGGCTTTGAAGCTGGTCTGGTTGTTGTTATTTTGGCCATTGTACTTGATCGTTTTACTCAACGCTTATTCAAATCCGATAAAAAAAGGGGAAGATAAGAATGAAAAAACAAGGTAAATGGATGACACTGCTTGGACTCGCCGGAGTACTAATGCTCTCTGCCTGCAACACAAACAGCAGTGCGAGTGACACATCGCAAGATGGAAGCAGCACGGAATCTTTCGGCAAACAAGTAAAATATGAAATTATCGGCATTGACCCGGGAGCCGGCATCATGAAGGCGACGAACAAAGCCATTAAAGAATATGACTTATCCGACTGGAAGCTGATCGAAGGCTCCGGCGCTGCAATGACGGCCACCCTGGCCAAGGATATCAAGAATAAAAAACCGATTATCATCACCGGTTGGACGCCGCACTGGATGTTCTCCAAGTATGATCTTAAGTATCTCGATGATCCGAAAAAGGTATACGGTGACGCAGAGGAAATTCATACCATTGCCCGTAAAGGACTTAAAGAAGATGATCCAACTGCGTATGCTTTTCTAGACCGCTTCGAATGGACATCCGATGAAATGGGTGAAATCATGACCGCGATTGAAGAAGGCGCAAAGCCTGAGGATGCAGCCAAGAAGTGGGCCGATGAGCATGCCGACCGCGTGAATGAATGGATCAAGGATCTGAAGCCCGTGGATGGCAAAGCATTGAAGCTGAGCTATGTAGCTTGGGATTCGGAAATCGCCAGCACGAATCTGCTTCAATATGTGCTGCAGAGTAAGCTTGGTTACAAGGTTACTGCCCTTCAGGTAGAGGCTGGACCGATGTGGACCGGTGTCGCAAATGGTGACGTGGATGCCACTGCCGCAGCATGGCTCCCGCTCACTCACGCAGACTACATGGATAAGTTCAAGGACAAAGTCGAAGATCTCGGAGCCAACATGACCGGCGTGAAAACCGGACTGGTTGTCCCTTCCTATGTCGACATCAGCTCGATTGAGGATTTGAAGAAATAAGATTTGTACGCTGAGGCCGCTGCGGTAACGGATCGTTTTTCCAACCGCTGCACGCTTCTTGTGATAAACAAATTACAATGCGACAAAAAAAAGAACTCCAGGAACCGTTCATACGGGACCTGGAGTTTCTTTTTATATTCTTAATCAAGCACTTCCAGCAAAATGCTATCTTTCCTACTCTTCGTCCTTCGACTTCTTCTTGCCATCCGCACGATCATTAATCGTTACTGTCACAGGAGAGTATTCCGCAGTAACGGTTTGTCCATGGATGGACACGCTGCCTTCCGGCGAAATATCCTTCTCGGTCATAATGCCCAGTGCGATCGTAAATTCATTGAATTTGATCGGCACATTTTTCTCGCGACGGATCTCTTCCCCGTTCAAGTAAAATATCGCTTCGTCATTGCCGCGGTCATACGTAATTTTGTAGGTATTGAACTCGCGGGCTTTGAAGTTGGTGTCTTCCTTGAAGATGCAGAAGTATCTCGTTTTATCGGATGGCGGCACCTCTACTCCCGGGAAAGGAAGTACGGCATAGACGCTTGCGTACTTGTCGTTTCCGGCAAAGAAGTCCAGAGCCGCGCCGGTTGTAAAGTCCAGCAGATTCAGCGAAACATAGCCATCATACAGATCGTTCGGCGCCGTATTTTCACTGCGTGCACGGATTTGCAGCTCGAAGCTGACCTCGCCGGATTCGGGAACCTTGATGGTTTCCACGGAATAGTACATATGCTTGGCGTTATCCAGAATTTGAATCTGGTGGTTCTCGCGGCTCAGCGGAGCGCGCACATACAGAACACCGTTGCGTACAATGACGACCGCATTAGGTTCGCGGTATTCCCAGAAGGAACCGTCCGGAAGGGGAAATCCACCCACTTTCCAAACTTCGCCTTCCGATAAAATCGTATGAAAATCACCGATGACTTTTTGTTGTTCCATGTTGCTTTCGACTTCCCTTCTTTGATGGATCAGTACCTGTCCATAGGATGTTTATCAGATCAGTCCTTGAATGAATAAGCATACAATCATAATAAGTCCGCTCAGCTGTGCGGATTTAACGGAAGCTCCCATTAAAGGCAAGTAAGCATGCGAAGTATTTTGCGGCTTCAGCTTGCCATATACCTGATAGAGAGGAATCATCGCAGGCAGCGCGAGCAGGCCATACACCGGAAGCGCACCAGCAACCACACTCAGAATCAATGTTAATACGGATAGCAGCAGCAAAAATCTTGAGAATGTTAGAGCTCTCTTCTCACCCCATACGACAACCAGCGTACGCTTGCCCGCTTGGCGGTCCGCCTGCCAATGCAGGAAGTGGTGGTTGAACAGAATCAATGTTGTGAGCAGTCCGATTGGCAGCGACAGCAGCAGGGCTCTCATATCCAAATGAGAGGTCTGAACGTAATAAGCACCCATGACCGGCAGCACTCCAAAAGAAAGCAGAATCGCGATCTCACTGTACCCTTTACCCCGGTAGCCGAATTTCAGCGGAGGAGCCACGTAGAAGTAGGCGATTAATCCGCCTAGCGCCCCGAATACGAATGCCCATATACCGGAGAATACCGCAAGCAGGATGCCGCAAATCGCAGCCAATGCAAACAGTCCCCATGTTACAGCTGCAAACTTGCGGATGCTCCAGACCTTATTGGTCAAGAATCCCGAGTTGGTCGATACGGCATCTACCGCTTCTTTTGCCGCTATGTCCGTTCCGCTCTTGTAGTCCCACAGATCATTGATCATATTGGAGAACAAATGCGCGGCGGCAGCTCCCACCAGCGTCACCAGGAACAGCCAGACGTTGAACACCCCGTTCCACACAAAAGCCCCGAGTGCGCCAAGCGCAACCGGAATGAGCATAACCGGCACGACACCGAACCGTGATGCCTTCATAAATTGTTTGAGCATGTCCACACAATGCCCCTTTCCTTAGTAAAATACCCGTGAATGCCGGGAATATCACATCCGCACGGAATATGAATAGAAAATAGCCAACGAAGCAAATGATAAATTTCACAAACCTTCCGATTTCAAGTAGGTTGTATCCAGAAGACCTGCTTAAATATAGGAAGAAAGTTGTGTATTACTGCTCTTCAAGAATATCATACTTTATCGGATTTTGTCATGAAGTTGTAGAATTTACATCGGTAAAGAATGCCAAAAGTCATATGTATAAATTGAAATAAAACTACGGACACCGTTAGCTGTCTGCGCATACGGTATCCATAGCTTTGTTCTTAATCTATTTTATCGCTTAATATTGTCCAGCGCCTTCTTGCCAAGCCGCTCCAGCAGCTGTTGTTTGTACAAACTCTCAACCTTTACATGCTTGCCGAGGCTTTCCCAATAACCATCATTTCGGGGGCGCGGATCATAGTCGCTCGGGACAAGTCCCGGCACCTTCGGCCCCACATGTCCGATGGCATAATTTTGCGCGGTCGGCGGCTGCTGCGAGGTCAACTCATCCTCGGTATTCCAGGAAACATAGTTCGCTCCCGCCCAGCCATGACCACTTCCAAGCCAGCCACGATCGCGGATGGAGATCGGCGCGTCGATGTTGTCGAACAGGCCGCCCACGGACCAGCGGTGATGCGGCTCGCTCGTGTTAAAGTTATTCACCGCTTTGCCATCCAGGAAGACATTCGGGCCTTGCACGCGGCTGTCCACCACGAAGGCATGACGTGCCGTCTCGGTATAAATCCGCTGCGCAAGGTTCAGCTGACCCATTTGATGGATGACATAACGGCGTCCGCCCGTAATAATGCTGACCATATCATACATTTTGCTGTCCTGCACCGTGATCCACTTCGAGTTACGGCTCATTTGCACCAGCGAGTATGACAGATGGTATCCGGTCACGTCGCGCAACCAACCGTTTTTCACGCTGTTAAACACGACGAAGCGTTCGGCATGCTTTTCATCCGCATAATACGGATCAGTCTTGCCATTGTCCATGGTTGTGTCTAAGACACTTGGATCAAATTCGGAATCCGCGCGCATATTTTCCACGCCGACCTGCTCAATCCGGGCACTGTCCGTGTATTTGAAAATTTGTCCTCCGCCCCATTTACGCTCAATGGCGTTGGAGATCGGCGCATCAACGGTGATGCTGTTTCCATCAATGGCAGTAATTACACGGTCAAAATCCAGATTAAAGGGCGCCCACTGGGTCGCGGTGCCTTCCGGACGGTTATATATGTAATCCATGCCGATTTCATGAATCCAGTTCTTGTCTCCGATCCGGCGAACGACAATGGTGTCACCAACATGATAGCTGCTGGCATCATCCACATGGAAGGAACGCGAACCTGATGGCACGTACAGATCCGTGATCGTTTTCATCGTGCTGTTATCGATGCTCAGGCCTGTATTTTCCCCGATTTCAATCAAGTTGCGAGGGTTCGCCCCCGTACCATAGATCAGCGTACCTTTGTCGTCCTGTCCCTCACCCCGGAGAACGATACCGCTGGCCTTGATTTTCAGTGTTCCGCCAACCTCATATTTCCCTTTTTTCAACAGCACTGCTCCGCGGAAGCCATCTTTGCCGATTGGCATTTGGGCTACTTCGTCAATAGCTGCCTGAATACGGGCCGTATCGTCCCCATCTCCAGGCTTCACAGTCGCTTTTACCTTAATCTCCGGAATTTTCACGCCGCCGCCCATATAACCCACGTTCGAGAAATCCAGTATTTGATTGCCGCGATAATCACTCACATAAATCATCTTGTCATCTTTGCCAAGAAAGGCGATTTGGCTTTGGTCTTTCGGAATCTTTTTCTTTTCCCATACCGTGAAATAGAATGAATCGTACACTGGCTGCTTACCGTCTTGTTCCATTTTCAAGCGGATTTCATAACGTCCTTCATTATCCGCTTTGCCCGGCGGTGTCCACAGCTTCGTATCTCCTTTGGCTACCGCCGCAGAATCAAGCTGCGAGATCACCTTGGAACCGTTATAGATCAGCTCGCCGCTGAGCGTCCCGTTGATATTGGAAGCTGCCGACACGGAAGGATATACATCCTTGGGTTCAATCATGGCCGGCTGGCCGATTTCCGCCTTCATATGCGGATGCGTCAACGTGGAATTCATCACATAGCTTTCACCCAGAAAAGCATTCGGATCGTCAACCACGATCCAGAAATCATTGGTCTTCAGCTCCTGTGCTGCCTGCACAACGCCATGAACGAGCGAGGCACCAACCTGATTGGCCGTAAACGATCCTGACGGTTCGATGCTTACGTCCTGCGTAGAAGCAATAAAGGTTTTTGCATATGACGTCAGGTCCACTTCCTGCCCGGAGTCGAGTTCTCCTTTCAGGACCAGCGTTCCTTTTTCACCTTTCTCCAGACGCATTTCGGCATTGTTAGGGTATTCTTTACCGCTTGCATCCGTAAAATAAATCCGCTTCAGCCCGGCAGGCGCCGGCGTTTCCGTACTGTTATACACCGCAAGCTCAGATAACTGCACATTCAGGTCTTTGCTCAGATTCAGGTTCAGTTTCATATATCTTGCCGAAACACGTTCGAACATCGCTGCCTCCGTCGAAGTAAGATCTTTATTTTTGTTGTATGCCTGATTCCAATTGCTGCCGTCGTCCGAATACAGGATTTGGTAATCCTTCAGATTATCCGCACGGTTGAGATGAATCATGACTTTGTTGAAGGTTTCCGTAGTGCCCATATCGACCGATATCCAGACATTCATATCATCCTGGCGGTCTACCGCAAGCGGCTGCCATACGGTGGCTGCATCGCCATCCACGGCATTGCCCGCCTTGCCTGAACTTGCCTGCGCTGATTTGCCGAGCACCAGATTCGTGCCTGAATCACTGGCTGCCGCTGCTTTTTCTTTGCCGCTGGGTATCACCGGAAGCACCAGCAGCATGATCATGAGACCGAAGCCAAGCCTTTTCAAAAAGCCTATCAATAAAATCCCACCTCTCTTAAATTGAAATCGCTTACATTTTAACTTGCGCAGATATGAAATGAACATGTCTTTTTTAGTGATGAGATTGTGTTTTATTAAGGAAATCGTTTGGGAGGACGCTCGTCATGAAAATCATTAGTGAGAGATTGCAATACTGATTGTGACGGGGGCGGTCATTTGTAATATGTTGTTCACTCTCCGTTCATATAACTTTCCTACAATGACCTTGAACCTAAAAACAGGAGGCTCAAGGCCATGTTGAAACAGTTTGCGAAAACATTCACCCATTTCGTCAGCAGCCGAAAAGGCGCTTGGACCGTGCTGATCGGCTGGATTGTCATCATACTTTTACTTAGTCTGACCGCACCGGGATCCAAAGAATATGCCGTGAACAGCGGCGAGGGCAGCGTTCATAACGACACGCCTTCCGCGGCAGCGCAGCGAATTATGGATGAGCATTTCCCCTCCAAGGATGGGCTGACGGCCCTGCTCGTCTTTCATGATCCAAGCCGGATTACGGATAAGGATCGCAGCGCCATTACAGAAGTCAGTCAATGGCTTTCCTCTGCGGACAAACCGCAATATGTATCTGCTGCTCTTCCTTTCCATCAGCTTCCGAAAAACGTTCAGGAGCAGATGTTTTCGAAAGACAAGACGACGCTGCTTCTGAATGTGAGTCTGCAAAAGAATCTCGAGTCCGACCAGACCTATGATACATTGCAGCAAATCCGTAACCATGTGGAAAATATGAATAACAGCGGCCTTCAAGTCGAAATTACCGGTCCTGCCGGTATCGCCTCAGACACGACGACATTGTTCAAAAACGCGGATTTTGTTCTGATGCTGGCCACCGTGGTGCTAATACTGGTCATCCTCATTGTGATTTACCGTTCGCCGCTGCTAGCCATTATGCCCCTTCTCATTTCCGGCATCGTGTATCTGGTCGTGGACCGGATTCTGGGACTTGGCGGAAAGCTCGGCTGGTTTGTTGTTGAGAAGCAGTCACTATCCATCATGATGATCCTGCTGTTTGCCGTATTAACCGACTACTGTCTGTTTGTTATTGCACGTTTCCGGGAGGAACTCCGTCAGACGGAATCAAAACATGAGGCCATGAAGCAGGCCCTGACCCATGTCGCGGAACCGATTCTATTCAGCGGAGGCACCGTGTTAATGGCGATGGTCATTTTGTTTACCGCTATTTTCAAACCGTACAATCACTTCGCTCCCGTGTTTTCCATCGCAATGGTCGTTATTCTGATCGGCGGGGTCACGCTGATTCCAGCCCTGTTCACCCTCGTCGGCCGCAAAGCATTTTGGCCGTTTGTTCCCAAAGCCGGAGCAGAACAGACCAAACCTAAGCAGGAAAGCATTTGGAGCAGAATCGGCTCTTTTGTCACCCGGAAGCCTGCAGTTACCGCCGGTGTTCTGCTGGTGCTGCTGCTGGCATCATCCGCCAACCTGTTTGGCATGAAGTATTCTTTTAACATCATGAAGTCGTTTCCGGAGGATATTTCATCCAGACAGGGCTTCGACATTTTGGAGGAGCGCTTCCCTCCGGGACAGCTTGCACCCGTAACCGTTCTGCTGGAGTCTGATCATAGGATCGATGTCAATGCGGATTTCGTCAAACAGATTGCTTCCCTCAGTGAAAAGCTCAAATCTGAAGGCCATATCAGTTCCATTACACCTGCGCTGACTCCGCAGCAAGCAGACAGCGGTCAGCTGCCGGGCAAGGCATTGTCTGAATCAGGACAGGTCGTCAAGCTTCAGCTCACACTCGAAGATAATCCGTATGACCCTGCGGCTCTGGATGTAATCGCCCAGCTCCGGCAGGATAGCAACAGCCTACTAAAGGATAGCGGACTCGCAACGGAGCGATATTCCTTGCATTTTGCCGGTCAAACTGCGGAACAACTTGACGTTCGTATCATGAACCAACGCGATACGACCGTAGTATTTACGCTGATCACGCTCTGCATCGCCGTCATGCTGGCCTTCCAGGCACGTTCAGTCAAGATGGCTGCCACCATGATTCTAACCATGCTCCTATCCTATGCAGGCACCATGGGGCTCGGATGGCTTATCTTCCATGAGTTCCTGGGTTATGATTCCGTCAGCTACCGCCTGCCGGTATATACCTTCGTCTTTCTGATCGCGCTTGGCGTTGATTACAACATTATGCTGGTGTCCCGGATCCGGGAGGAAGCGAAGAAATACGAATGGATGGAAGCCGTCAAACGGGGCGTCTCGCTGACGGGCGGCGTCATCTCTTCGGCTGGTATTATTCTGGCTGCCACTTTCTGCGTTCTGATCACGCAGCCGCTGCAGGAACTGTTCCTGTTTGGCATCCTGATGGCCATGGGCATTCTGATCGACACCTTCCTGGTGCGTGGCATGCTGTTACCTGCCATCCTGACGATGATTGGCGGCAGCAAGCGCAGTACGAGCCATAAAAATAACCTTCCGGTTCATCCGGAGTAACCGAAGACAAGGAGGAATAAGCATGTTTGGATTTATGCTATTTTTACATTTGGGCGGATTGTTTGCCTGGGTGGGTGGTCTGATGGTGATCATTGTCATGATTGGCCTGCTCAACAAGCAGCTCGGTTCATCACAGGACTCCAATCTGCTGGCACGCAAGAGCCTGACCATCTTCAGCTATCTTGCACATCCGGGGGCTGTGCTCGTGCTTGGCAGCGGGGTATATCTCATTCTGAAAATGGGATCCGGCACCAAGCCGCTGTGGCTTGATATTATGGAAAAAGGCGGAGGTACTGTAGCGCTGCTGTCTCTGATCGTAACGGGTATTCTCGGCAGCAAGGTCAAGAAAAAACTGAAGGCCGCTGGGGGTCAACCCGTGAAAGTAACCGGATATTTATCAACGATGACTGCTTTAATGGTACTCATTCTTGGCGTAGTGCTTGTTGTTAGCCTGAAAATATAGGTTTATCCAGAAAAAGGCTGTCCCAAGCTTTTCAAGCTAAGGGCAGCCTTTTTTCTTGTATATTGTGAATCAGCAGACTATGCTTTCTTGGCAGCTTTGGCCGATGAGGCTTTCGCTGTCTTTGCCGCAGCTTCCTGTGCTTTTTTCGTATAATACACTTTCAGATCCTCCGGTGTGACGAAATCGGTGTAAAAGCCGTATACACCTCTCGCCTTATATTTCGCCATCTCTTCCGGACTATTGATCGTATGAACGAAAGCGAGTTTGTTTATTTTCTTCAAGCTGCCGACAAAACCGGCTGTCGCTCTCCATTCCGGCATCGTAACGGCGGTAATCTTTTTATGGTTCTTCACAAACTGCAGTACCTTCTGGTTTGAATCCGTCGTTTGGTACAAGGTATAAATGTATGACTCAAAAGGAAACACCTTTTCAATGATCGGATACATACTCTCATTATAAAGTTGCGGAATGATCCGCTCCAGCATATACGGATCTTCGTTGGCAAGCTCCACGATTTGACTGAACTGGGCCGTAATCGTATCCTTATCCGTGCTTTTCGTGTCGGTTACAATATAGGCATCCGGATATTCATGCAGCAGATCGATAATTTCGCTAAATTCCAGTGCATTGTATTTGTCGAACATTTTCATGGATTTCATATCGGATAAAGGCAGCGGCCCTCCGGTAATTGCCGGTGTCAGAGCCTGTCCCAGCGATTGAAAAGCGTACGCAGACCAATCATGACGTCCGATCAAATAACCATCGGATGTAAACTGCAGATCGACTTCAAAGATACGCTGTCCCTTTTCATAGTTGGTTTCAAAGGCCTCATAGGAATTGGTGTACGCCTTTTGATCGATTCCCCCGAGCGCATGGGCGACTAAGCTATAGTCCGTCCATTTGGCGGCAAAAGCGGGTGTGCCGAGTGACAGCAAACAAATAACCAGCAGCGGCGGCAGTGCAGTAAACAGTTTTTTCATTCCAACCTCCAATTGTTTTCAGAAACATATGTCTCAGATTTTGCAAGATCCGAGTAATGCGGATAATCACAATATCCCAATTATATCATGTTAAGGTAATAGAAGGTATAAAGCTGAGCTTTTTTTACATCATTTGATATAATCATTGTCGAAATCACGGCTTAAAGTGAACCCACTCCATTTTTCTCGAAATGACTATATAACATACGATATCAAAAAGAAAAAGGACCGGATCACCGGTCCCTTTCTATATTCTATCCTTCGGATGCCTCTCCGCTAAGCTGCCATGAGATGCCGAACCGGTCGCGTACCATACCAAACAATGGACTCCAAAATGTCTCCTGAAGCTCCATATGGACTTGTCCACCATCGGAAAGAGCGTGAAAAATGGATTTAAGACGCTCCAGATCGCTTGTCATAATGGCAATACTCAGTTGGTCGCCCAGCTGGAACGGATTACCCGGAAAGGTATCGGAGAACAACAGCATTTGGCCGTCAAATTCAAGTGCCGCATGCAGCACGCGGTCCTTCGCTTCTTCAGGCACCGGATGGCCTTCATCCGGCATATCCCCAAACCGTTGGATACCCAGATTGTTTGCTCCTAGCACCTTTTCATAAAATGCGACTGCCTCAGCGCAGTTACCATTGAGCACAATATACGGCGCAATCTTCAAGCTCATTGTCTTGTGTCCTCCCTTATAATGGTTCGTTTAGTACACACTTTCCTTCCCATTATAGCCTGTCCTTTTCAAGAAGATAAGGCGAACAGCGGGACAAATATAGGTTAATTTTTCAAGAAAATATAAATCTGATTTTCCTGATTGACGTTAAGGTATCGTATGTGGAAGGGAGTGGATTCAACACCCGGTTCAATAAATAAGGCTTACAGCGGTCGATCCAGAGAGAAGGTCTCACCCAGCTTGGCGTAGCTGTTTCCGGCCAAACGGCTGACAGGCTGCAAAACATCCGCGAGAACCCGGCCATGATCAAGCAATGCATCATCCACATGAAACCGTACGACGCGTCCGATCAGCAGATCCGTGGATGGGGATGCCTCCGTTCCTTCGAGCGGGTTGGACCGCTCCAGTACGCATTCCATGCGTATTTTCGCTTCAGCAAGCCCAGGTACGCGCACGACATCGCTTGATACGGTTGTCAGACCGGCAAACTCCACCTCACTCTGATCGGGAGGTAGACTTGCAGCGGTTTGATTCAGCTTCAGAATGGAGGTCTCATCTCCGATATGAACAACGAATTCTCCTTCCCGCACAGCATTTCTCGCGGTATCTTTCGGCTCTCCCAGCTTTCTTTGGACGGATACAGATACCATGGGCGGATCTGCCGTCACGATATTGAAATAACTGAATGGTGCCGCATTAACCTTGCCGTTATCAGCCAGAGTCGTCACCCAGGCAACAGGTCTTGGAATAATGCTGCCGGTCAGCAGCTTGTAATTATCGCGTTCACTTTGCCCAGACGGATCGATATGAATGATCATGAGATAACCTCCTCTAATACCCTTACTTCAAAAGGTGTAAGCTTGGCTTCAATTTCTGTCCGGCGTTCCTCATACCATTCGGGCAGCATAAGCCGTTCACCCAAATGAGCAGGCTCTTCGTCGCGTGCGAAGCCCGGCGGATCTGTCGCAATTTCAAACTGGATGCCGCCCCCCTCGCGGAAATAAAGAGCGTTAAAATATTGTCGGTCCACGACCGGAGTCGCTTGCAAGCCATGCTCAAGCACATGTTCTCTCCACAGGACATGCTCTTGATCATCCTTCGCACGCCAGGCAATATGGTGGACGGTACCCGCTCCTCCTGTACCATGCTCCATTGGCGCCACAATCACATCAATGACATTGCCAATATCACCGAATGATTTGAACCGGGCATAGGCTCCTTCCTGGCCAACCTTTTGAAGCCCCATCACCCGCTGAAGCAAATCAGCCGTTTGCTGAGGTGCTGTACTGTACAGAATTGCACCCCCAAAGCCTTTAATCGCTTGCTCCATAGGAATCCCGCCAAAAGACCATGTGCTGAGAGGTCCATCTCTTCGTTCCACAATCTCCAGCTGAAGTCCATCCTGATCGCGGAATGTCAGATATTCCTCTGAAAATCTTGCCGTTTTCACAACCGGTATTTGAAAATTTGCCAATCTTTTCTCCCAAAAGCTGAGCGCTCCTGCGGGAACAGCAAATGTAGTTACACCAACCTGCCCGCCGCCAACGCGTCCTTGGCGTGATCTAGGCCATGGAAAGAACGTAATGATGGTTCCGGGGCTTCCTTGCTCATCCCCCAGATAAAGGTGATATACCTCCGGCGCATCGAAGTTAACGGTTTGTTTAATCAGGCGGAGTCCGAGCACACCTGCATAAAAATCTATTGTTTTCTGAGGATCTCTTACAAAAGCAGTAATGTGGTGAATACCTGCGGTTTTCATATTCATGACTGGTTCAGCTCCTTTTAGATCATGTTCATCTTTAATTAGAGATATTTAAGTGAAAGTTAACTTTTTAATATTTCTTGCTTGTTTATTTATCTTAATATAAAGATATTATATTTGGAGGTAGTTGTCAATCCTTCAGGTAAATCTGCTGGAAATCTTCATGGATATCGCTAAAAAAGAAGCGAAGCTCTGATAAGAGCTCCGCCCTTTCTAACCTTTAGGACAGCTTTTCTATAAACTTCAATAAATTTGCAAGTGCCTGAGCACTTTCCGACCTTTTCGTTTTCTGTGCCGGATTGAATTTACCGTCGCTGCCTTGCAGCAGCCCCATGCCCACGGCATCATTGATCGCCTGCTGCGCCCATTTGCTGATGGCGGATTGATCCTTGAATGCTGTATCGGTTATATTCCCAGGTTTCTTGCCTCCCGCGGCCACAAAAGCATTCAGAAGCATCACGGTCATTTCTTCACGAGTCACAGCCCGCTCCGGATGGAACTGCCCGTCTCCCGAACCATGAATAATTCCCGCCTCAACAGCTGCAGCGATGTCCTTCGTATACCAGCTGTCATCCCTGACATCCGTGAACACTGCCTCATTTCCTGCTGGCAGGCTGAGCATACGTGTCAGCATCGAAGCGAATTCTGCACGGCTGACCGGCTTATCAGGTGCAAAGGATCCATCCGGGAGTCCATTCACCACATGCCGTGCAGCCATATCCTTGATAACCTCGGAAGCCCAGTGATTGGAGGCGATATCCCTGAATGTTTTGTCATATGCTATCGCGCTGTATTGTCCTGGTGTTGTAATCCCAACCCTCACTTGTTTCTCGCCTATTCTTTTTCCGCCTGCATATTCCATTGCTTTGCTGCCCGTGATGCGGTAGATCCCTGTACGTGCAGGTTTCACACCTGCAGGTATATCCAGTGTAAGAATGACTGAATCCGAGAAATGCTTCAATTCATATTGCTTGCCGTCATTCGTCTGCGCAGAAATTCCAACTTGAATTATTAGGCTCGCCGTAAGCTCTGCGTCTTCACTTTGCTGCAGCTGCTTGATCGCACTCGAAACAACATCTGCTGCCAGAGATTTAACGTCAACGATGAGCTTTAGTTCATTCGAATTTGCACCCGCCACGAGTTTCGCAGCCTCCTGAAGAATGGATGACGGAATGGATAAGACTGCCCCTCCGGTATGAATATTCAGTATTCCACCTTTGCCCAGTCGGTCTGGGGCACTGCTTGGCAGCAGCACCTGAGTTTGACCTGACTCCATCTCAATATCCAGTTTGTCATTCCGGATGCTGTTCAGATCATGATCAGACACTACCCGTTGGTTAAGCTGTACTACCGGCGGCTCGGTCGGCAGCGTAGATGGTGTTCCCGGGCCGGTCGATGGTGTCTGTGTTCCCGGGTTCGTAGTTGCTGCTGCTTGAACATCCAACGTATAGGATGCGCTATTGCCTTGGAACTCAGCTTTGATCAGCGTCGAGCCTTCGGCAAGAGCCGTAATAAGTCCTGCTTCATTGACACTTGCCGCTTTGGGCTCAGAGCTGGTAAACGTGACGCCTTCTGATATCCCCTGCTTCTCTCCGGAGTGCAGGATACCGTAAACCTTGACCTGCTGCGTCTGGGAAACGGTCATCGGTTGCAACTTACCCAATTCAATAGCAGTAAAATCAGAAGCTTCCGTATGCCCGGCAAGCGTATTGCTTAAGCCGCTTTCATGATGCAGCCGGCTCACTCCCGAAACGGCATAGGTATATTCTTGGCCCGCAGCAGCGCTAAGATCCTTATAGACCTGCATCACGCCTTCGGCTCTGCGTACCGTGGCGATCAGCTGTGATGTGTTGGTTGGGTCGATGACCGAACTATCCTGAACACGGTATACTGCATAATAAGCGGGTTCCTTGTCACCGATATCCGTCCACGAAAGCTGAATGGAGCCACTTGAACCTTCAGCCCCTGTCAACTTCGGTGCATCAGGTGTTTCATCCGGGAGCCAAGACATCACAGGAATCAATGCCGGGCGAGAATACATGGACGTAATCACATCCCTTACACCAAGAGGATTGCCGAGCAGGTCAGAGGTGCTGAACATAATATTCCCAGCTACATCCTCACCATGGTCATTATTAAACCGCAGCTGTGCCGGCAGCTGATCAGGATTTTTCCAGTTATCCTCTCCGACGCGATATGCAGCCTGCCCGATATACAGCTGAACGTTATGCTTACCCGAATTATCGTTTATTCCATTAATCTCTTTGGTCCACCAATCAATCAGCTTCTCATAGGCCGCAGCTGAATATCCGAAATGCCAATAAATTTGCGGTGCCAGATAATCCACCCAGCCTTCTTTCATCCATGTTCTCGTATCCGCATACAGACCATCATAGTTTTGCTGGCCGTTCGTGTCTGAGCCGGTTGGATCGGTGCCTTTATTGCGCCAAATCCCGAATGGACTGATACCGAATTTAACGTAAGGCTTGATATGCTTGATGGCTGTGTTCAGGCCTTTGACGATCGTATTTACATTATCTCTGCGCCAATTGTCTAATGTCATCGTGCCACCGCTGCTTTTATAAGCGTTATACTCTTTGGTGTCGTCAAAAGGTTCATTTCCCGGATACGGATAAAAGTAATCGTCCATATGAATGCCGTCGACATCATACTTCTGAACAATTTCCTTCACGCCGTCAATGATATAGTTCTGGGCTTCGGGAATGGCAGGATTGAAATACAATTTACCGCCGTTCTTAACCACCCAGTCGGGATGAAGCCTTGCCGGATGGTTCGTTGACAGCAGTTCAGGCTTGTCGTGCATGCTGATCCGGTACGGATTAATCCAGCCATGAAATTCAAGATTCCGTTTATGCGCTTCATCAATCATAAACTTCAGCGGATCATATCCATCGCTTGGTGCCTTTCCCTGTTCTCCGGTCAACCAGTGCGACCATGGGAAATATTCAGACGGAAAGAAGGAATCGCTTGTCGGTCTTATCTGTACAAAAACCGCATTGATTCCGGTCTGTTTCAGCTGATCCAGCAGTTTAACAAAATCCTGTCTTTGCTGCTCAGGGTCGATTACATTCTTAGTTGGCCAGTCAATGTTCTCGACCGTGGAAATCCATGCGCCACGCAGCTCGCGTTTTGGATGTGCTGCCGGTTTTGTCACTACGAGAAGCTGCTGTGCTTTTTTCCCAGATACCTCTGCCGTGATCATGGTCGTTCCCGGTGCGATGGCTGTCATTTTCCCTGTCGCTGGATCAATGGTTGCAATATTGGTATTCATGCTTCCAAATGTGATCCCTGAAGTGATTTCTTTTTTTCCTTCAACTTTATAATCCCCATAAACTTTGGCTGCGGGTACATCTTCTCCGACGATCGCGGAGAACACATCCCCAATCTCAATCGTTTTCAGTTCCCCGGCCTTAACCTGTACCGTGTAGCTCGCTTCATGTCCTTCATATTTTGCCTTCACCATGGTCCCTCCTACTTGCAGGGCCCGGATTTGCTGCCCCGTTATTTCGGCGACCGCGTTGTCAGCTTCAACTTCAAAGGTCGCTTCCGCCGATACATCTACAGGCTCCCCGTCTCCAAAAACAGCAAATGCCTTCAAGTTGGCCGTTTCTGTCAGTACCAGCGAAGATGGTCCCTCAATCAGGATTCGCTCAGGCTGAGCAGGCTCTAACGAAACGACCAGCCGATACACAGCTGCATATTTGTTCTGATACGTGGCTATCAATTCGGTTTCCCCGGCAGCCAGTGCTGTAATCATACCGCTCGGATCAATCGTTGCCACAGTCTCATCAATGCTCGAAAAGGTGACGATACCACTGTCTGCGGGCTGCGGAGACGAATCACCCTTGCGAGTTATCAGCGCGCTGGCTTTCACGGTTTCGCCAATGCCCAGGGGCTTGACGCCAGACCACTCCAAACCGAAAATATTCGTGTCCTCGTAGATCATGCTCACCTGATCTACATATAAAGTTCCAGCCGTTTTCGTTCCCGTCTCGACCAAATAAATATAATTGAGCTTAATCGGATAATTACTGGAAGGAATATCAGCCGTGACGTAACGCCAGCCGTTCAAAACTTCGCTGCTGCCTGTAAAGTCGATTGTTAACAAGGCTCCCTTGCCATCCTGAATTTGACCGCGGATCCAGTGCTTTTTATCCTCGCCATACACCCAGAACCCGATTTTCTTCGGGCTGCCGGATATC
This sequence comes from Paenibacillus sp. J23TS9, assembly GCF_018403225.1. NCBI lineage: Bacteria > Bacillati > Bacillota > Bacilli > Caryophanales > Paenibacillaceae > Paenibacillus > Paenibacillus sp. J23TS9. The sequence continues at coordinate 338,514 of NZ_BOSG01000004.1, forward strand.
TCGCGTCCGTCTTTTCCGTCCGGAGCTTTAAAGCGTATGTAAGCCGCCGAAGTACCCCCCTGATCAGTAAAGTCATATGTCAGCCTGCCCGCCTTCAGACCGTATTTAACCGGATTTGGACGCTCTACCGGGTCAATGCCAGCCGAATTGGCTGCAACAGTGGTTACTCTAAGATCTGTCATATCTTCAAAATCCTCGAAAACTTTGGCCCACTCGCTATTCACTGCTGTTTGCATAGCAGGGGGAGCCTTGACATTCACAGTGACTTCCGTTGTCAAACCACCGTATTCGGCGGCAACGACTCCCGTGGCTGGTTGTTCTCCAGCTGTCAGTGTTCCTCCAGCTATCTTGCCGATTTCGGGAACACCGTCCGTTTTGATGCTCCAGATCACCTCATGCTGCGGTATCTCCACTTCACTGCCGCCTGCATCATAGCCCTTTACCGTGAGCGCTATTGATGTATTCACGATTACCGTTATAGGTTCAGGCGATATATCCAAACGCACCACAGCAGCGTTTTTTTCTGCTTCTGTTTTCTCCTCGATTACTGGAAGTGCTTCACCTTGTGAACCCGAAGGAATGCCGTTATTATCTGTGCTTGGTGTCTCGCCTTCCCCAGTAACTGCCTCCTTATCATCCGGATTTGCAGCTTCAGCTTCCCCGCCATTCTCCAAATCTTCTTTACCGTTATTCTTTACGGGTGTATCTCCTTGCTCTCCATTAACTTCCTCCTCTGCTGCCGCTCCATATACAAAAGCGGGTGTATACGATATGAATGCGCTTACAATTAAACTTATTATGAGCATTACACTAAGAGGCCTACCCAACCATGATACCCGGTGTACCATACATGCACGTCCCTTCCCATAAATGAAGTTTTTCTTGCAAATCTTGAGCGCTTCATCATTATGAAGTTGCAACCACCCACTTTCTTGAAAATATGTTTTAATTATATAGTGCATTTTAAAACTTTACTACAAAAATTTAATTTAATAATTCGTTGTTTTTTGAGGTTATTTGCAATGAACTGGTCGATTGTTGATGCACTTTGACAGCGAACACCGTAGTGATAATGCTCTTCTTACTCAAAAAAACAGCCACCCCAACTTGGGACGGCTGTCTCTCCACGATTACCAATCTCCCTATTCGTTTTAGTACAAGGTCCAATAATCCGTATTTCCTTCCTTGATCACCAGCTGGTTCTGCTGCTTTCGGGCCTCCTCGATTGCCGGTTCTTCCCGCTCCCACTTTTCAATAATCACAATGCTCTGGAGATTCGCTTTATCCTTCCATTCAATATACTGCAGCTTTTCCAGCTCCCGCAGAGAGCGGTGAATCTCCTCTTTCCGTTTCCCTGTCTTAATTTCAAGCTCATGAATGGTCGGCAGCCTTCTCCGTCCGCTGAGATAGTTAAAAAGAATGCGCAAAATTTTCCGATCCATATCCGCCAGCATGGCAGTCACTCCCTACGCAATTTTAGCCGGCTGCCATGCCAGAATGCGGTCCAGACGGAATGTCCGCGGCGCTCCCGTTCGCAGGCATGTAGCACGTACGATTTGTCCGCGGATACCTTTGACCTCGATTTTGCGCTGTGTTATTTTTCCCGTTCGATCGAGATATACAATTTCCACCCTTTGACCGATGTATTTTTCCGGCATGACAACCCCTCCTAACAGAACTCTTGTTCTTATATTTTACCCGAACATCTGTTCTTTAATCAATGGTAAGTTGCTGCCAAAAAAAATATATTTACGAAAAGGCCCGGGTTTCACTTCTGCTTGATGCTTGCATTCATCCCCTGCCATCTTTTATCCGGTGACAGATGAATCCCCAACTGATCTACCGTCCGTACCACAATATGCGTGATCAGATCGTCGATGGTGGCCGGATGGTTGTAGAATGCAGGCATGGGTGGTAAAATCGTTGTCCCCATACGGGATAAAGCCAGCATATGTTCCAAATGGATATCGTTCAGCGGCGTTTCGCGCGTAAGCAGGATCAGTTTTTTTCGTTCCTTTAAGATGACATCCGCCGCCCGAGTGAGCAGGTTATCGCTTAGACCCATGCGGATGGAGGCAAGTGTCTTCATGCTGCATGGCGCCACGATCATCCCATCCACTTGAAACGATCCGCTGGAAATGGCTGCTCCCAAATCCTTGTATCCGTAGACGGCATCCGCCAGCTTTTCCACATCTTTTATCGTATAGGAGGTTTCATACTGGATGTTTGCAGCCGCCCAAGGCGAAATGACGGCATGCGTTTCGACGCTCGCCTCTTGTAACACTTGCAGCAGCCTGATTCCCAGAATGGCCCCCGTTGCCCCTGACATGCCTACGATGATTTTCATATGGCTTCACTCCTCCCAAGTCCCAGTTTCCGTATCCCGGCTTTCATTGGTAATTCACAAGCTTTCGACTTCTTCAAGCTTTTGATATACATCCCTGACACGCTTTTGGATTTCCTCCGGATAACCGGAAAAGGAAGCTTGCAGAGGCGTGTAGCCTGTAGGCCATGCATCCGAAGAAAGGCAATTATATACCACCTTGGTCGTCGCTGCTTTCTTCTTTTCGTCCTGATCCAGGTAAGCCACGAGCGGCAGCACAGGCTGATCCGCAAAATGGATGACTTTATCCGGATGGCTGCGGGTTGCTACGGCCCATACGACCTGGTCGATTCGGCTGGGATCGATATCGTCACTTACGACGATGACTTTCGGAATGTAGGAGCCACCTCGGCAGGCAAATACAACTTCACCTATTCTTTGGGCAAGCTCCTTCGAGTCGGAATATATTCCGGATGAGTCAACGGTAACGACAAGCCAATGGACGGCGGATTCAAACGGAATAAAACAGCTTCGAACAGGCAATCGATGTTGCCGCAATTCATGCTGAATGCTCGCGGCGATCGCGACGCCCCAGTTGGTGTGATTCTCCTCGGGAGGCGTGCCCGCAGCCACCACCGGCATGATCGGATCATGGCGGTGAGTCATCGCGGTCACCTGAAAACATGGTACTTCCTTGTGGTGCCCCACCCAAGTATATCCCGCGTATTCTCCCATGGGGCCTTCGGGGACGGTCTCATCCAATGAAACAAAACCTTCGATGACAATTTCGCTGTTTGCGGGAACCTTAAGATCATGGCTTTCGCAGCGGACGACATCCAGCGGCTTACCGAACCATCCGCCCAGCAAATCGGCTTCATTGGCATTGTCCGGTAGGGGATATCCCGCGATCATAGCGATAGCCGGGTCCACGCCGAGACACAGCGCAAACGGCATATTCTGCCCGAGCGCCCTCCACTGCTCATAGATTTTGCCGATGTGCTGGGAAGGCACGATGACGCCGGCCATTGTCTGTTTGCCATGGAGCATGACCCGCGTAATTGACCAGTTTACCCACGTGCCGTCCGGAGAACGCACGATTAAAACGCCGTACGTGTTGATATAGCGACCGCCATCGCCAACATGCAAGTATGGAACCGGAAGACTCGTCAAATCGATGTCCTCCCCGAATAGCTTGTTTTCCTTGCACGGCGCGTTAAGCACTTCCTGCGGTGGCAGCGGCGCTGCTTCGGGGAGATGGGACCAGGATTCAACAAGTTCTGTAATACCCATCTCAGCGGGAAGCCCCAGCGAAAGCGCAATCCGCAAAAAAGGATGCCGTTCGTGCGGACTGAGACCCACAGGCGCGCCGAGTACACGAAAGCCGGGAGCACTGTCCTTCACATTGCTGAATAGCGGCGCGGGTGAAGGCATTTCGTAGGCATAGCGGATCATTGCTCCCATTTCCAGGTTCCAGTCCACTTCCTGATCGATCTTGAGCAGGTCTCCGTATCGTTCCAAGGCCTCGATATATTCACGAAAGCTTGAAGAGGGTTTCTTTTTCGTTTCCATCATTAAACCTCCTGAGGTCGTTAAAATGTCTGCATAAAAAGCTTACATCCGTCCGTACATATATGTAAAATATATATTAATGATGTTTATAATATAAAAAATATATGCTGCGAAGAGGAGAAAATATGGATTTAAAAAAACTGCTGTATTTCGTCACTATCGTCGAGGAAGGACAAATCACCCGAGCCGCACATCGGCTGCATATCGCGCAGCCCCCGCTTAGCCTTCAGCTCAAATCCTTGGAGGATGAACTTGGTGTGACCTTAATCGACCGAGAAAACAAAAAGTTTGAGGTCACCCCGGTCGGCTGGACATTGTATAAACGCGCCCAAGAAGTCCTGCACTCGATGGATGGTATCGTCATGGAAATCCATGAACAGAAACATGGCATGCGAGGCAAGCTGTCCATCGGTACGGTGATGTCCTGTGTTCCCTACCTGCCTTCCGTTGTGAAACAGTTTCAAAAGTCCCATCCGCAGGTGACGTTCCAATTATGGGAAGACGACTCTTATCGGGTGGAAGAGCTTTTGCAGAATAAAAGAATCGAATTGGGTATCGTGAGGCTACCCCTGCAGTCGAGTTTATCCGACCATACTCCCGAGGTATCGATACATCGTTTGCAAACCGAGCCTTTGGTAGCCATTCCTCCGGGTTCATGGAATGGGTTTGATGATCCTCTCATCTCCATCGAGGAATTATGCCGTCATCCCCTATTGATTCTACGCGGGCAGGGAGACTATGGTGTTTATCATCGATTTATGGATGTCTGTAAAATTAGGGGTGTTGAGCCCAACATCGTATGCGAGAGCCCTGACGTATCGACTCTAATGCTCCTGGCAGATTCAGGCATCGGCATGGCGGTCGTACCCCGCTCAGCCCTGCTGCTTCGTCTGGAGCAGGTGAAACATGCCGAAATCGCCCCGACGATTGCATCGGATACCGCCATCATCACGCTTAAAGACCAATATCTCTCCATGGCCGCCCGTAATTTCAAGCAGCTTTTGATCGAATCCATGACGAACGATGGTTTTCTTCGCTAAGGATCTGCAACAAAAAAGGACGCTTCTCCAGCCCGAACAGGGCTGAAGGGAACCTAGTGATGCAAGGCTGTTTGAGCAAGATGATGCTTTTTTGCGCCGCAGCTCGGATTTGGGTTCGTTTGCGGGAGCTCACGCATCATGTTTGCCCCCTATGCAAAAAGACCTTTCGCAAGAATGAATATGCGAAAGGTCTTGGTTATGGATAAGCGAGTTATATGTTTTTCATGACTGCATGATCGCCTGCACGCGCCCCACGGTACCGTCGGTTAACCTTACTTTAATACCCCTTGTATGATTGGGCGAGTTGGTCAGCAGCTTTTGGACGATGCCCTGCGTGCGTTTGCCTGTACGCTGATCTTCTTTCTTCACGATTTCCACGGTCATTCCCGGCTTGATGTTGGCCCGGATCATATGCGGTCCCACGATGTTCACGTCCCTCTCTGTCTTACAGCCTGGGTAAAACAAAATTACAAGCGGCTGCTTTTGCCTATATCATATCATAAATGCAAATCGTTTTCCGTTCGGGTACAATAAGACAAAACGACATGTGGAGGCCTACTATGAATATGGAAGAAGAACAAAAACAACAAGCGATCCCGGCTGAAGATGAAGAAGGTAATTTTAAACTGCTCGATGTCGAACGCATACTTTCGATAACGTCTGAAATTGAAGATGACGAAGACAGTGCCGCTATTTTCCATTACGAAGACGGCAAGACATACAAATACGTTCACAGTGAGAAAGCAATGAAACAGTTTAGTGAGTGGATCCAACAAGGGGAAGGCTAAACCTAAAAGCAGATGATGCGAAGAGCTGCCGGTGGGCAGCTTTTTTTTGATATGCATACAGTCTTATGGATTCGAAAAAACGGGGACACGATCATACGTGTCCCCGTTTCGTCCGTAACGATTTAATAACATTTGCGGAATTGCTCACTACCCGTCCTTCTAATAGGACAAAATAGAGAGAGTACGGTTAAATTCACTGCTGAAGCAATCGACTCCACTTGCGCCAAAATCGCCAGTCCTGCGGGTGCTGCCGGTTCATGGCCTGCATGGCCTCATCGATTAATTGTTTCTGGCTGTCCAAGAGGTTGGCTTCATAAGGCGCGGATAGCCGTTTATATTGCCCGTTGCTGGACATTTGCCGACCCTTGTCATTGTCCCGCAGCATGATATCCAGATGATGAAGGATACGCTGCTTCAGTCTGGGATCATATACTGGACAAGCCGTCTCGACGCGGCGGGTGGTGCTGCGTGTCATTAAATCCCCTGACGAAATATAGATGGAGCAGTCCTCGTCCGCACCAAAACAAAAAATGCGGGAATGCTCAAGGAATCGTCCAACGATGCTGCGTACCGCAACGTTCTCCGTATGATCCGGGACCCCTGGCAGCAGGCAGCAAATCCCGCGAATGATGAGCTGAACGGGAACGCCAGCTTCCGAAGCTTCAGACAGCTTCTGCAGAATTTCGATATCCGTCAAGGAATTCGATTTCATCAGAATGCGGCAGGGCTCACCACGACGAGCTTTCTCGATTTCCCGATCCATGCAAGCAAGCAGAGGCTGCCTGAAATGATTCGGTGCCACGAGCAAGTGCTGATATTGCCCCTCCAGATTAGACATCGCCATATTTTTGAAAAAGGTGTCCGCATCGCGCCCGATTTCTTCATGCGAGGTCATAATGGAGATATCCGTATATAATTTTGCCGTCTTTTCATTGTAATTTCCTGTACTGATATGCGTAATATATTGAATTCGATTCCGGTCTTTCCGGGTGATGAGACATATTTTGCTATGCACCTTATAACCCTCGACTCCGTAGATAACCTGGCACCCTGCCTCTTCAAGCCGTTCCGCCCATTCAATATTATTCTGTTCATCGAACCTCGCCTGCAGCTCGATCAAGACGGTTACATCCTTCTGGTTTTCTGCCGCACGGCTTAAATATTGCGTAATGATCGAGTGCTGAGCCAGCCGGTAAATCGTGATCTTGATCGAGACGACTTGGGGATCTTCAGCGCTTTCCTTCAAAAGCTGTAAAAAAGGATCCATCGAATCATACGGATAACAGAGCATCATATCTTCTTTCAGGCACCACTCCGTTATCGTAGGATAGACCTGCGTTTCGAGAGGATTATAGGCCTGGAACGGAGGATACATACACTTCAGTTTTAAGTGCTTCGGCATGCGCTGGATCAGATCGAACGGATAGTTCATCACAATGGGTGCTGCACTGTTGAACACCTGCTTGCGGCTCAGCTGCAGCTTATCGCATAACAGTTGTCCCACACGCTTGGGAAGAAAGCCCTCCACTTCTAATCGGACCGGTGCCAGACGCGCCCGTTTCTTAAGCGTCTTCTTCATAAGAAGCCGGATATCGTCATCGTCTTCGTATTCCAGGTTCTCATCATCCAGCGCAATATCCGCATTCCGGGTCACCGAAACCAGATGGGCGCTGCTCACTTTATACATGTTGAGCAGCTGCTTGGCATACCCGAGGATGACATGGCTTGTCAAAATATATCGAAAAGATTCTCCCGGCAGCTGGATGAAATCCGGAAACGATGGGGATACCGGTATAATGCCAAGCGTATGATTTTTGTCCTCAAAACCGCACATCACATAGGGCTGCTCATTCTTCAGATGCGGAAACGGATGGTGCGAATCGACCACAACCGGCGATAAAATCGGGAAGATATGCTGTTCATAATATTCTTCAATGAACTTTTTCTCCTGCTTATTCAGGTCCTCCATGCCCACGCGATAGATCTGAAAGTTCTGCAGGGCTTGTTCAATCTGGGCAAAAATAGCGTTACGCTTCTCATAAAATGGTTCGGTGGCCGCAAAAATAGCATCCAGCTGCTCCTGAGCCGTCCATCCGGTCTTGTTATCCCGATGTTCTTCCTTCATGACGGACAAATCCGTTAAACTGCCAACCCGAATCATATAGAATTCATCCAGATTGCTGGTGAAGATGGACACAAACTTCAGGCGTTCGAACAACGGAACCCGCTCGTCCATCGCTTCTTCAAGCACGCGCTCATTGAACCGAAGCCAAGACAGCTCCCGGTTCTGCATATAAAGGGTTTGAGATTTCAATGGCATGGAGGTGATCATGTCTCTTCCCTTCCTTTGGTTAAACGATCATATAAGAACCCTTCGCGAACGCCTGAGCGGCTGATATGGATCACTTCGCTTCCGAAAAACGCAGCGATCTCATTCAGCAGGATCATGCCGGGAATCAGGGTGTGGATACGATCCGGCGCCTTCAGCAAAATAGGAGCAATATGCTTCTTCTTATGATTTTTAAAATGCCGGAGCATCCCTTGCAGTTCCTCGACAGTTAATAGATTTCCGTTGTCCGTGTCGCCAAGAACGCCTTTCAATTTGAAGGAAGCGCGAATCGTGCCGCCAACGCCGCAAATCGGCAGCGGGTCCAGATCATCCGGAACCGCAAGGGCATGCAGCTTCATGCGCACCAGCTCTGCGATGGCTTCCCGTTCTTTCTCTGTCGGAATGATTTTCTGGACACATTTTTCATAGGCATTCAAGCACCCGATCGGCAGGCTATCGCTATAACGAATCTCGTTATTTTGAAAAATGGCAATCTCGGAGCTGCCTCCGCCAATGTCAACAAGTACTCCCTCCGCCAGCTCTACGCTTTGCATCGCTCCCACATAGCTGAGTCTGGCTTCTTCTTCGCCGGAAATCACTTCCACCTCAATCCCGGCGCTTTCACGGATCGCATCGGCCACTTGCCGGGTATTCGCAATATTGCGGATCGACGCAGTCGCGAACACATGAATGCTGTCAGGCTTAACAGGCAGCTGCTTCAGCATTTTCATATAATCTTTCAGGGTCTGACAGACTAAACGGATGCCCGCTTCATTCATACTCTTCTTTTGGATATAATGAACCAGTCCTGCCATGGTCTTGCGATGAAATAATACCTGTGTATCCTGACCTTCATATTGATATACGGTCAAACGAATCGTATTCGATCCGACGTCGACAATCGCAGTAATCAACTCTATTCACCACACCTTAAATCTTCGTTTTCTTTCATATATTAATCTTGAATTGTTTTCGCAATGTAAAATCATGGGGATGTCTGAGAAATAAGCGCAGAAATGATGCTATTTTGTCATTTTCCCTCGGCAGGTAAGAAAAAAAACCGTTAAGTACAAGGATTGCTGTACTTAACGGTTTTTCCGGATTTTATTTTCATTTGAACCAGCCCTGCACTTTACGCGGCATGGCTTCCACCCGGTATATGACATGGGGTCATCGGGTAGGGAGGTAATGTCATATAGACGACTGCACATCGGTGCTAAATCGTTCAAACTGCTTGCTGTGCAGATCGGTATACACCCCGTTGTTCAGCAAAAGTTCTTCATGATTTCCTTCTTCAATAATGGCCCCATCCTTCACCACGAGAATCTTATCGGCAGCCATGATCGTGGAGAGCCGGTGAGCGATCACGATGCTGGTTTTATCCTGCAGAAGGAGATGCATCGCTTTTTGAATGTAGTATTCCGATGCCGTGTCCAGCGATGAGGTGGCCTCATCCATAATAATGATGGACGGGTTTTTCAAGAGAACTCTCGCAATGGAAATTCTCTGCTTCTCGCCTCCCGACAGCTTGATCCCCCGGTTCCCGACGACCGTGTCGTAACCATCCGGAAGTTCCATGATAAAGTCATGAATATATGCCGCTTTACAGGCATTGACCATCTCCTTCTCGCGTGCTTCGCTGCAGGCGTACAGCAAATTTTCCCGGATCGTCCCGTTGAACAGATAACTGTCCTGGGTGACGAGGCCAATCTGTGATCGCAGGGATTCCAGTGTCATGTCGCGAATATCCGTTCCGCCGATCCGGATGCTTCCGGAGTCGATCTCGTAAAGCCGCGGAATCAGGTTGGTGATGGTCGTTTTTCCGGCTCCGCTCGGGCCGACGAGGGCCGTCATCGTGCCGGAGGCCGCTGTGAACGAAATGTCCTGCAGGGCCTGTTTATCCTTCTGATACGCAAAACATACGTCTTCGAAAACGATGTCCTGTTTGGTCAAGTCCGCTGCCCGGGCATCAGAGCGATTAACAATCCCGGGCTTCATATCAAAATAATCGAAAATACGTTCAAACAATGCAACCGATCTTTTAATCTCCACATACAGATTCGTCATTTGACCGAAAGGACCGTAAATCCGGCCCAGCAGCGCCACGAAGCTGATAATCGCTCCGACCGTGATTTCCCCCTGTATAAACAGATAACCTCCGTAGAGATAAATAAGCATCGGTCCCAGGCTCGTAAACGTAGTCAAAATCATCATGAACCAGCGGCCTGCCATGGATTCGCGGATCTGGAGCCGCGTCGACTCCCTGTTAATGGTTCTGAAGCTGTCATACTCCTTCTCTTCCCGCGTGAATAGCTTCATCAACAAATAACCGCTGATGCTTAGCGTTTCCTGGATGATATGGTTCTGTTCGGACATTTTTTCCTGCGTCTGCTTGGCCAGCTTCCATCGCACATTGCCCATTTTTCTTGTCGGTATAATAAACAACGGCACGATCAATATGCCAATGATGGCAAGCTTCCAGTTCATGATGAAAAGCGTGGCGACCGTGGTGGTAAGCACAAACAAATTGCTGGCAAAATTAATCACCGTGCTGTTGAAAACGCCTTGAATACCTGAAATATCGCTCGTCATCCGGGTAATAACTTCTCCCTGCTTGACGGCGGAGAAAAACTGCAGCGGCATCCGCTGCAAATGGACGTACATCTGATTTTTCATATCGTACACGATGCTCTGAGAAATCAATGAATTTAAATAGTTTTGCAGCACGCCGAGCAGCCCTGACACGACCGTGGTTCCGAGCGAAATCAGCACCAGCTCCGCCAGAAGCTTCATATTTTTGTCCGGAAGCGCATGATCGACGATCCGCTGAATCAGAATCGGCGGCAAAAGCCCCAATAATGACGAAACCAACAATATCGATAACACAAGCATGGTCTGTTTCCAATACGGCTTGAAATACTTGAAAATGCGCAGAAGCATGGCCTTCGAAATATTGGGCTTTTGCTGGGCGTCATCGAATTTCATCCGGCCAAAGCCCGCACCTGGCATGCCTCCCCCATACATTTTGGACATCGTCTTCCCCCTATAGTTATGAATAAAATGATCACCTATTGACTAGATAATAAGGTACCTGTATGATAATGTCAAGGTACCTTATTATCAGGTGCCTGGATAATGAGGAGGAACGAACCGATGAACGAAAACGAAAATGAAAACAACGCAACTTTAATGGAACAGCTATTTCAGTTTATTATGCTGCTGCGCAGATATCAGTTTCATGTCCGCGGGGATCAGGAGCATTTCGGAGATCCGCACCGGGGACAGGGTCGGGTGCTCGCGCTTCTGAAAATAAAACCGGAAATTACGCAGAAGGAGTTGACGTATTTGCTCAATATGCGAAATCAGTCTCTGGGCGAGCTCCTCACCAAGTTGGAGCGCAACGGCTTGATCACAAGATCCCCGTCGGAACAGGACCGCAGAGTTATGAACGTGAAACTGACGGAAACCGGAGCGGAAGCTGCCGACCAGCTCGAACAGCGGCAGCAGGATGAGAACAAGCTCTTCGATTGCTTGAATGAAGATGAGCAGGCCAAACTTAGCGAATATTTGAATCGCTTAATCGGCCAAATGGAGCAGCAGATCGGGGCTGGAGCTTCTTCTGAGCATAATCCCGGGGATTTCTGGGGCGGACATGGACGTCATCGCCCGCACGGCAAAGGGCCTCATGGATTCCGGTTTCACAGAACGACGGGATTTCCTTCCTTCGGTTGGGGACGACACCGAGCTCCGGGTGACGAACGCTTCGGCGGGCCACACTCCGGGCAGGATCATGAACAGGAATAAGAGTCTCAGGACAGCGTTCGTGTCATGTGCTTCCCGCGTAATCCTGGGAAGCACAGCCAGCCATATTCTTTGAAAGCAACAGCAGGCCTCCGGAGTCAATATGGATTAAAAAAGACGTAAAACGGCCTCTCAGAAATAAATTCTGAGAGGCTTTTTTAATAATGTATGGATTGATAATAAGTTAGATATGCTTGGAAGAGTAAGTAACTACATATATTGTACACTAACCCTACGCGTCAAAAGATGTTGCACAAGTTCAAAATATTGTAAATACAACAACAACCACATTGCCTTCAAAACCCCTGTGGTTATTTATTCTAGCTATTATTTTCTATAACAAACAATGAAATTTTATGCAAATACGTTTAATTGCTTTTCAATTTGCTCCTCCCAATGTGATAAGAGGTGTTCTTTATAGTTTATAACAGAGTCATCAATAATCTCCCATTGTTCTTTCCAATCAAGCAATTCAAATTTTGTTCTTGTTAGAAGCCATTTTAATTTCTGTATCTTGTCCCCACTTAAATTCCCTTCAACAAGTGATTGGTATAGCCGATCTTTAATGAAGTGGTGTAACCTTAATCTCCGTACTATTTCTAAGTTAGGGAAACTCCGTTTAAAAGCAAAAGCGAGTTGCACTATATCCTCTGGGATTTCAGGGTGTACAAGGTAGTGTTTTATATCACCTTCCGTAACACCTATTCTTTTCCCTATTTCTTTAGCCGTGTAACCCTCTGTCACCAATCGGTCAATGAGCTTATGTCGGTCAATCCAAGTGTTCCTTTCATACTGCAACATTCGTCTAAGTAAATTGAGTCGTTGTTCTGTATCACTTGTAAGCAGCTGAACTTGACAACGAACGATTTCAATATCACATTCTTTATATGCTTCAAATTCTGGAAAGCCTGCTATAAGCCAATACTTATCTTCATGTTTATCCTTTTGAACAATTAAAGGAAGGTGGAGGATATTACCCTGAAGGATTAGATTGATTTTTGTTAATAAGCCTTTTTTAGAGGTATTTTCAACGTAAAGGGGTTCAATTCTAGATAACATTATTTCCTTACATTCAAATTGAAGATTAAACATATAACCCCTCCTCTGTCACATTACTTAAGTGTATGACAGAAGAAAATTGTCCTATAACATTCAACCCCTTCACATTACTCCTGAGCTCACAGTTTTTAATTTAGTCGAAGATTACGACACATTCCCCCGCTTTGATTGCATCCCAGCTCAGATTGCTTATCAGTGTTGTTTTACCTGCCCGTGTCGGCCCGATCAGAACCAGAGTGAGTTTTTATATTCGGGGTCTTTGCTCAGATATGCAGCTTGATCTTGACCTCGGTACATGTTAACCCCGATAGACATTACGCCTCGCTGCAAGTCTTCCGGCACCTGAGTTTCTGTGTCTCCACTTTATCAATAAAGCCATAACGTTCCAAGAGCTCACGACAAGCCAGGGATATGAAATTCTGACAATTCTTCACCGCTCATTTTGTTAACAACAGCGCCCCAAACTGAGAAATCAGTATATGAAACCCGTTGCAGACAGATCGAAAGGTAAGGGCATTATCCTCTGTTATCGGGTCAAAAGACTACGCTAGGCTACGTCCATTATTACGTTGCCGTATTTGATCATGGCATTCGCTTATAACCACAATCTAAGCGTTTAGTATAGCCGCTATGGCCTTCCGCTCTATCGAATCATATCTTACCTTTACCCCCGTTAAGCCGCTGTAACAAGCTGTCAAAGGACGTGTTTTGTTGAATAAGCGAAATCAACGACTACGTCCCCCGTACCTTCAAGAGCTTCTAAAATCATTTCCTTTGCTTGTGTTCTAATGTGCTGCTTAACACCTGCTTCAAGCCCCAAGGAAGCGCCCACAGAACAGCATAAACCAATAGTTAGCCAAGAAAATTCTTCTTTGCAGATTGTAAGTCCCCTTGCACAGCGCTTTGGATTATATCGATCCCGCCTTTTATGACGATGACCCATTTACCCAAGTTCATGAGCTTCTTGTATATCTTTTCAGCAGCAATATCTATTCCAGTGGTAGCGGCAGCAGGTGTAATATCAGGCAGTCCGATCAGAAGTACAAGCGTGATACCAGGAATCTTGATATTGTCTTTTTCATAAGCAACGCCTTTAGAATTCGCTCCATATAACAGGAGCTTTTACAACTAGACCTTACCAAACTCATTACATGTGTTTTCATTTGGTTCTCCCCTCCTGCCGAAAGATGATATGATTAAACTTTTTCCTTTTCGCAATCTCCCTTTCGATATTCCCCTTTTCGAAAATCAACCTTCTTAAATTATTGTTGTTGGGTCCCCGCAAATCACTATTTGAAATATCTAAAATCACGTTGATATAATTCAATCGTTTCTGGAGTTCGAAAAAAGAAATCCCTCATACAAATGTTCCATTTTCATCAACCCTTTCTCACGGGGACATACGGCAGGCTTACCCTGTAGAGTCTTGACTTGCTCTTACTTAACTTCATGTACTGGATAGAAAACGGCCGCTCTTGTACTGCTGTAATTCTTGTTGACCGGATTCCGAGCAGGATTCACAGACAATTCGATTCTTTCCCAGCCATAACGTTGTTTTCAACTCTTCACCATGTTTAATATGACATCGTATTTCTTAGCAATATCTATTCATCCCTTGAATATAATCTCGTTCTGCCATTACATGTTTTTCAGCCATTTATTTCACCTCACCCACCTTCAAATATTGGCTTGAGTTGTTTTGTAAAATAAAAAAGAGCCCTCAGTTAGGGCGCTCCAAGATTTTCATTAGCTGCAATGATGTCATAATAAAACCTGAAAAACTTCTCCAATTCCTTGTTTTTATAAAGTTTAATACCCACCTTCACAGTAATTAATATAATCATAATTCCCACTACCAAGCCAATAATAGAAAAAGCTATACTCTGAGTAAGTTTATCTTTTAATAAATTATTAATAGATATATAAACGGAACCGAAAATAGTTATAATCGCTATGTAACTCGGAAATGCAATTGCTAACCAGAATGACGTATTGAACTCACTATTTTGTATCTCATTTTTTAATGTGTGCTTTAATTCTATTCGTTCTGAGTAAGCGATATTTGTTAGCTTTGCCAAAAATTCTTCTTCAAGTTTATAAAATTGTCCTTCTTTTGTTTTATTTTGAAAATTACTGAAACTTACGTATTCGGGGTTAGCCCCTATAATCGTTACTTCTTTTTTATCTTTGATTATTTTCATTCTTTTCATCATCCCCCAAAGGATATGATTCGACATCAGGAAGATTTCCCCTCCTTAATATAGTCGAAAAATCGCAGGTGCAAAGAAGATGATGATATGAAGATTATAAAATAAAAAAGCCGCCTATGGCGACATCATCTGTTTACATCCCTATATTTTCAGCAGTTTTTATGATATCGATTCTGTTCTCGTGAAAACTCTCCTGTATCGCGGTATATTCTTCAAACCATTTATTATACTGATCTTCTGTGTAGCTACTAGTTGCAAACAACATGCTTATATTTGTATCTATTATAGACAGCCTGGTTATGTTGTCATAATAGATTCTGAATTTTCGGTTAAAAAGAAATAACGCTTCCAGCGTAGTAACCGCTGTTAGTAAAGCAGAGAATAGCAAAGCAGAGTTACAATCCACAAAAGTTACATTCCAACCACTGAAGAGTGTAACAATAAATCTTATCGCAACTACTGTTACCCTTAACACAATGCCTTGCCACATATATCTCCCAGTGAAAATTTTCCGTATAAACCCACAAGGAATAAGCTACTTGCTTTACTTTCTGCTATTTTCTGATCGGCTCGCTCAAGCATGTTTTATACTGAACTCCGGCTTATGTAAAGCTCATTTGCGATCAAAAAAGAAAAGAGGCTTCTCAAAAGTTCGGAGAACTAATGAGAGCCTCTAAAAAAATCGATCCATCGTTAACAAATCATAAATTCAGTTGCCCAAACCCTTGTTACAGCAAGGGTTTTTGCTTTTCTTACATCATGCCGCCCATTCCACCCATGCCGCCCATGTCAGGCATGCCTGGTTTTTCTGGTTCTGGCTTGTCAGCGATAACTGCTTCAGTGGTCAGGAACATAGCCGCTACGGAAGCCGCGTTTTGCAGAGCAGAACGGGTTACTTTCGCAGGGTCAACGATTCCAGCTTCGAACATGTTTACCCACTCGTCAGTCGCAGCGTTGTAGCCTACGCCAACTTCTTCTTTTTTCAGACGTTCCACGATGACGGAACCTTCTTGGCCAGCGTTAGCTGCGATGGTACGGATTGGCTCTTCCAGAGCGCGGAGAACAATGTTCACGCCTGTTCTTTCATCGCCAGTCACTTCAACAGCACTCACAGCATTATATACGTTCACGAGGGCAGTACCACCACCGGAAACGATACCTTCTTCAACCGCAGCACGGGTTGCGTTCAGGGCGTCTTCGATGCGCAGTTTGCGCTCTTTCAGTTCAGTTTCCGTTGCAGCACCGACTTTGATAACCGCTACGCCGCCAGCCAATTTGGCCAGACGCTCTTGCAGCTTCTCTTTGTCGAACTCGGAAGTTGTTTCTTCCAGCTGTGCACGAATTTGGTTCACGCGAGCTGTGATGTCGGATTTGTCGCCGCTTCCGTCTACAACCGTTGTGTTTTCTTTCGTTACGCGCACTTGACGTGCATTACCCAGTTGATCGATGGTAGCGCTCTTCAGATCAAGACCGAGCTTCTCTGTGATCACTTGGCCGCCAGTCAGGGCAGCGATATCCTGCAGCATGGCTTCACGGCGGTCACCAAAGCCAGGGGCTTTAACGGCAACAGCGTTGAATGTTCCGCGCAGTTTGTTTACAACCAGCATCGCTTGAGCTTCGCCTTCGATATCTTCAGCAATGATCACAAGCGGTCTGCCTTGTTGTACGATTTTTTCGAGCAATGGCAGAATTTCTTGGGTTGTAGAGATTTTCTTGTCCGTGATCAGGATGTATGGATTGTCCAGAACGGCTTCCATTTTGTCCGTGTCGGTGATCATGTAAGGAGATACATAACCGCGGTCGAACTGCATGCCTTCCACGACTTCCATCTCAGTATTGAATCCGCGGGATTCTTCGACTGTGATAACACCGTCGTTACCCACTTTTTCCATAGCTTCAGCGATCAGTTCGCCAACTTCATCGTCAGCAGCGGAGATCGCAGCGACTTGAGCGATTTTTTGGTTGTCATTGACAGCGATAGCGATGTTTTTCAGCTCAGCTACAGCCGCTTTAACCGCTTTGTCGATACCTTTGCGAACGACCATAGGGTTAGCGCCTGCAGTAACGTTTTTCAGACCTTCACGGATCAT
Organism: Paenibacillus sp. J23TS9; assembly: GCF_018403225.1. Lineage (NCBI taxonomy): Bacteria > Bacillati > Bacillota > Bacilli > Caryophanales > Paenibacillaceae > Paenibacillus > Paenibacillus sp. J23TS9. The sequence goes on from NZ_BOSG01000004.1 coordinate 355,723, forward strand.
GGCTTGAGCCAGAACCGTTGCAGTTGTCGTACCGTCACCAGCAACATCGTTGGTTTTGGTTGCTACTTCTTTAACGAGCTGAGCGCCCATGTTTTCAAAAGCGTCTTCCAATTCGATTTCTTTTGCGATTGTCACACCGTCATTAGTAATGAGCGGGCTGCCGAATTTTTTCTCAAGAACGACGTTACGGCCTTTAGGTCCGAGCGTCACTTTTACAGCGTTAGCCAAAGCGTCTACACCACGCAGCATGGAGCGGCGTGCATCTTCACTGAAACGGATATCTTTTGCCATGTTGATAAAAACCTCCCATTAAAATAGTTTCTCAATTCTGCGGTTCCTATGTTCAGGCCTTAGCCTACGATTGCGTGAATGTCGCTTTCTTTCATAATCAGATATTCTTTACCTTCATACTTGATTTCTGTTCCAGCATATTTGGAGAAAAGAACACGGTCGCCTTCTTTTACTTCCAAAGGAACGCGAACTCCGTCTTTTACAGCTCCGCCGCCAACAGCAATAATTTTACCTTCTTGCGGCTTCTCTTTTGCAGAGTCCGGAAGGACAATCCCGAATGAAGTCGTTTCCTCTTGTTCGATCGGTTCTACCAATACGCGGTCACCTAAAGGTTTGATCATGAAAAATAGCCTCCTTGTTAATATGTTGTGTTCCAGTAACGGCGTTGTTGTCGTTATGTATTAGCACTCGACAACCTCTAGTGCTAACAACCACTTTTATGATACTCAACTTGGGCACAGATTTCAAGTCCTCTTGATGCATTTTTCAAAGAAACTCACACATTTTCACTCAATTAACCAGAGCTTGTCCTTCACCACTTGAAGAAGCCCCGTTACTCATACTCCATCATTCTATCCAGCGGATTTTAAAATATGCCGGGGAAACGGGATAAAATTTAGAAGAATGAAACTCTGAAACAACAAAAAAGCAGTCTTCCCCGGGGAGAGAAGAATGCTCTTTTCGTTGCAAGGATGAAGCTCATCCAGTGCGATTCAATTAAGTTATTCCATGTTCGCAGGAAACTTGTATTTCTCTTCGGCAGCCTCATCGGCCGCGAGCTGTTTCCGGTATATCACCGAGGACAAGTATACACTGAATTCATACAATAGCAGCAGCGGGATGGTTACCAGAAAATCCGAGATAAAATCCGGCGGCGTAATGACTACCGCGATGAACACCAACGCAAAATACGAAACCTTGCGCATCTTCCGCAGCCTGCGCGGGTTTAGAATTCTGAGCTTGGTCATGAACATGACGATAAGCGGAAGCTCAAACAGCAGCGCAATCGGCAAGACCAGTGTAAACATAAAGTTGAAATACTGAGAGATGCCGTAGGTTTCTGTGAGTCCCATATTTTTAGTGATCGTTGTCGTAAAGCCGAGTGCCATCGGAAATACCACGTAGTATCCGAATGCAATGCCGATTAAAAATAAAATTAATACATACGGAACATAGTGGAGCGCAGCTTTACGCTCGATTTCCCGGAGTCCGGGGCTGACAAATGCCCACAGCTGATACGCCGTAAACGGGATGGTTAATACCAGCGCAACAACCATCGCAATTTTCATATATATGCCGATGCCGTCCCAGAACGCAAATGCATGAAGCTGGAAGTCTTTGGCCGAGTCCACACTGATCAGATACTTATAAATGGGATTGGCGCAGACCAGGCCGATGATCAGGCCCAGCAAAAGAACGACCAGAATAATGATAATGCGTTTACGCAATTCTCCAAGATGATCAACGATCGACATTTCTTCCTGTATATCAGACATGCTGTCACCATCCTATCTCTTCTGCCCTGCGGACAAAACAAAATCCCTCCCCGCACGGAAGGGATTCCAAAGTCTTCTCTTTCAAACCAAATTATTCCGGAAGACGTTTATTGTCAGCAGTGCTCTGTGCAGCAACCGGAGCTGCGGCTTGCACTTCACTTGGAGCGGCAGCGAGCGGCTTTGCCGGTTCGCTTGTACGGGAAGGTTGATCATCTTCACCAATAATATCACGGGCTCCGTCCTTGAACTCACGGAAGGTACGACCAACAGCACGTCCGAGCTCAGGGAGCTTGTTCGGTCCGAATAACAGCAGCGCCAAAATCACCAGCAAAATAATTCCCGGTACGCCAATACTACTCAGCATATCGAATTCTCCTCTCTGTACTTTACTCGCTAAAACTAAAGCGATATGCCGCTCTTAGATTTATTGAGGAAAGAGAATCAAAGTTGTAGTTAAAAAAAGACATTACGACCACGGTTTAGACAAAGTTTTGCCACAAAGACATCATACCATAACTCAAATCACAACAATATCAAATAAGTGTGACAATTTTGGAAATAGAACGGAATTTTCTGGTTATTGGCGGAACTGTCCCGTAACCATCAAGAGCGCCTCCGGCAGCTGGTCCATAATGGCAGCCAGGTTCTCATGCACTCCTTTGGGTGTTCCGGGCAAATTGACGATCAGCGTCCGGCCGCGAATGCCGCATATGCCTCTGAACAGCATCGCCCCCCGGTTCTTTTGCATGACTGTCGCTCTCATCGCTTCGGCCATACCTGGCACTTCACGTTCGATCACCCGCCTTGTCGCTTCCGGTGTAACATCCCGTATCGCAAGTTCCGTTCCTCCCGTTGTCAGTACCAGATCCGCTTGAAAATAATCCGTGAGTTCAATGAGTGATGCGATAATATCATCCTGTTCGTCGGGTACAATCCGGTACTCCACAATCTCCCCGCCGAGTTCCTCCTCCACCAGCTCCCGGATGACCTGGGCGCTTGTATCTTCACGCTCACCTCTTGATCCTTTATCGCTTGCCGTTAAGATCGCTGTTTTCCACACCATGAGATCACCCCTCCTCCTTCGCATCTTTTTAACAAAAGACTCCTATGACTCGCGCTGATAATCCCCGCTTTTTCCACCGGTCTTGGACTTCAGCATGGTCGGTCCGATAATCATGTCCTTTTGCAGCGCTTTGCACATATCATAGACGGTCAAGGCTGCGGCGGAAACGGCCGTCAAAGCCTCCATCTCTACGCCGGTCTTGCCGGTTGTTTTCACGGTTCCTTCTATATAAAGCTCATCATGCCCGTTGTCCGCAAAATGAATGTTAATTCCCGTCAGCGGAAGCGGATGGCACATCGGAATCCAGTCGGATGTTTTTTTGGCAGCCATCACCCCGGCCACCGAAGCCACGGCAAGCACGTCGCCTTTGCCTATTTTTCCTTCTTTAATTCGGGAGAGTGTTTCCGGGGCCATCTTCACCATCGTTTGCGCAACGGCCGTGCGTGATGTGACCTCCTTGTCTGAAACATCCACCATTTTGGCTCTGCCCTGTTCATTAAAATGCGTCAGTTCCATCTTCAGCCTCCTTGAATTCGTACACATCCTGCTCCGTTATCAGAACCTGAAGACGTGCATCCGTCTTTTCCATGGGAACCTGCTCTACCACCTGGGTACCAAAACCGATGCCGGCCCATACCGGAAGCTTTCCATGTCCCCCTTGGACCGAAAAGCGCTCATACAACCGGTCGTAGTAGCCGCCCCCATACCCCAATCTTCCTCCCGCCATGTCAAAAGCGATGCCCGGCACGAAAACCGCCTCCGGGATACATTCTTCCGGCACAGCCGGGGAATGCTCCTGATCCGGCTCCAGAATGCCGTACGATCCTGTCTTCAGCTCGTCCCAGTCCTTCAGCGAATGAAGCGACATCGAGCAATCTTCTCGCCGGCAACGGGGAACATACACTTCAATGCCTGTCTGCCATGCTTCTTCAATGAGTGGTTTCGTATCCAGTTCACTGCGAAAAGAGACATAGATCAGCATGCTGCGCATATTTCCCTGCTTCAGCCATGAGACAGCTTGACCGCATGCGAGCCGGGAAAAGTCCCGGTGCTGCTCAGCCGAAATACCGCCGCGAACCTGAGCCATTCGAGTACGAAGCTCTGCTTTTATTTCCTGAATTGTGGAATTTTCGCCGTTCATCGTTTAAAAACAGCTGCCTTCCCTTAAAAAGTTAACTTTCGAATTTTCACAAATTTCATTTCATTTTCATCATGGAGCCATATATGGAATCTTCACACCGTATAGATCTACATATAGCATATATTCAGCCGCTTCATGAACTTTTGCAAAACCTGCAGGTTCATTTTGCTCTTAGTTTACCACTGTTGCTCCATTTTCGCCAAGATTGGTCTGAAGTCCTGCCCTTCAAGTCGCGAATTCTTCATATTTCATGTAAACTGGGATTATTAAGGTGATCAGAATTTATTCATTATATATCGACGGAATTGATTCAGGCTTCTTTATATTGATTTCAATTCCATCTAGATGGAGGTTAATCAGCTCATGCTGCTTCAAGCAAGTGGAATCAGAAAATTATATGGAATAGAGCCCGTGCTCGAGGGAATCAATCTGCAGATTCTGGAAAGGGAGCGTGTCGGACTCGTTGGGGTTAATGGCGCCGGCAAATCCACCCTTCTACAGATTCTCGCAGGTGAAATCTCGTATGACGGCGGACAAATTTATAAATCCAAGGAAACCACGATCGGCTATCTCGCCCAGAACAGCGGTCTTCAATCCAACCGCACGATCTGGGAAGAAATGCTGGACGTATTTTCCCCTTTAATTGAAACAGAAAAAGAACTGCGTCTTCTCGAACAGCAAATCGCGGATCCTTCCCAAATGGATAATCCGAAAAAATATCAGGAACTGCTCGACCGTTACGCTGTCCGATCCGATTGGTTCAAGGACCATGGCGGTTACGAAATGGAGACCCGCATCCGCAGCGTCCTTCATGGCATGGGGTTCGGCAGCTTTGCTCCGGATACCCCGATATCCACTCTCAGTGGCGGTCAAAAGACTCGCCTGGCGCTGGCGCGAATCCTGCTGCTGGCTCCAGATCTGCTGATGCTGGACGAGCCGACCAACCATCTTGATATTGCGACTTTAACCTGGCTGGAGGATTACTTGCGGTCCTATTCCGGAGCCATACTGGTCGTTTCTCATGACCGCTACTTCCTGGATCGGCTTGTGACCACCATCGTTGAAATCGAACGACACCAATCGAAGCGTTACACCGGAAATTACAGCCGTTATATTGATCTTAAAGCTGCTGAATTTGAATCGGCAATGAAGCAGTATGAGAAACAGCAGGATGAAATTGCGCGTCTGGAGGATTTTGTACAGAAAAACATCGTCCGGGCCTCTACCACCAAGCGGGCACAAAGCCGCCGAAAAGCTCTCGACAAGATGGATCGTCTGGACAAACCCATGGGGGATTTGAAAAAGGCCGTCTTTTCCTTTGGCGTGGAATATATGACCGGTAAAGATGTGCTGCAAGTAAAGGATCTCGCCGTTTCCTTCTCCCCTCCCAAGAGGCTGTTTTCAAATGTATCGTTTGATCTGCACCGCGGAGAAACCGTTGCCCTTATCGGTCCAAACGGTATTGGCAAATCTACGCTGCTCAAATGCCTGACCGGAAGCTTCCGGCAAGAGTCTGGATCGATCCATTGGGGAACGAAGGTTAAGCTTGGCTATTATGATCAAGAACAGACAAACCTGAATCCCGCCAATACGGTATTGGAGGAGCTATGGAGCGAGTATCCGCATATGGAAGAAGCCAGAATCCGTACTGTGCTGGGTAACTTCCTGTTCAGCGGTGAGGATGTTCTGAAAAAAATCGCTGCGCTCAGCGGCGGCGAAAAAGCGCGTGTCGCACTCGCCAAGCTAATGCTGCTGGAAGCCAACATGCTGATCCTTGACGAACCTACCAACCATCTCGATCTATACAGCAAAGAGGTGCTCGAATCCGCACTGATTGATTACGAGGGAACCCTTCTGTTCATCTCGCATGACCGTTATTTTCTCAATAAAATGGCCGAACGGATCATCGAGCTTCATCCGCAAGGCGTTGAGCATTTCCTGGGGAATTATGACGATTATACCGCCAAAAAGCAGGAACTTGAGGAATTGACACAGGAGGCGCTTGAAGCTGCAGGCGGCAGTGTGTCGAAACAAGAGAATTCTGCCGATGCAGCCGAGAAAGCCGGCTTCAACTCCTTTGAAGCCGACAAGCAGGCGAAACGCGAGGAACGAAACCGCCAACGCAGACTTGCCGCATTGGAGGAACAAATTCAAGAGCTGGAAAGCATCATCGCTGAACTTGAAGCTGAAATGACCAAGCCAGAGGTATTTCAGGATTATATGGCCCTGCAAAAGCATCAGCAGGATCAAGAAGCCAAGAAAACACAGCTTGATGAGATCTTTGCCGAATGGGAAACGCTCGTTAGTGATTAATCCGGACTTTGGTCTTGTAATATAGGTCTTTGAGATCAAGAAAATGTATTTTGTCAAATTCACAAAACTTTTTTAATTTCAAAGGAAAATGTTTGTACACAATCTTATCCACATAAAAAGTGCATAACTTAGTCAAGAAAATGGCCCTTGGGGCCATTTTTTATTGAATAAATTAAGTTTTTTTGCAGCATCCACTTTTATCCACCAAATTATCCACATTATCCACAGTTTTTGCTTCATGAAAATGAAAACACTATCCCCGTTTTCAAAACCCTTATAAACCAACGGATTGCGCATTAAACATGATTTTGTACACAAATTTGCTGGAATATGTGGATAACATTGTCCACATCTTGACAAAAAGAATGTCGAATGCTGTAAGAATAGCAGTTCTTGACCTCCCGATCTTCCAATAAAAAAAAGCCCGTTCTTTCACTCAAGTAACGGGCACTACGCCTGCCGTAATGCAGAAGCTGCTTATGATTAATTAACTTGCAGCGGCTTCCCCTCATCCTCTGATGACAAAACGGCGCTGTTACAGGCTGCTACATACGCCAGACCAGCTGCCATGACAATATCATGGTGTACAGCTGTTCCCCGGTAGGTTTTTCCCTTCCGGTCAACACTGACCGCTGCTTCGGCATGGGCATCCTCGCCGCCGCTTAAAGAGTGAAGCTCCAAATCACCGAATGTAATCTCTGCATCAATACCTTGGCTGATCGCTGCAATAACCGCTTCAAGCGGTCCATTACCCATGCTCGAGTGCGAAGTCTCCCGGTTCTCATGAAGATGACGCAGAGTCACTGCCGCCACACGGTTGGAAGCACTGCCCGCCACGACCTGAACATCTCCCAGCTCATACACTTGAGCCGGTTTGCCCAGCGATTGGCTGACCATCTGCAGCAGCTGATTATCACTGACCACTTTCAATTGATCTGCCGCTTCTTTAAATACATTGTAGAACTGATTCAGCTCTTCACCTTGGATTTCAATGCCATAACGGGCCAGACGGTCACGAAGAGCATGACGGCCGGAGTGCTTGCCCAGAATGATCATGCTGCGTGGAATTCCCATCTTCTCCGGATTCATAATTTCGTAAGTACTTCGGTCCTTCAGCAGACCATCCTGGTGGATACCGGATTCATGCTGGAAGGCGTTGCGGCCAACGATAGGCTTGTTATACGCCATCGGAAAATGCATAGCTCCGCTGATCATCCGGGAAGTTTCATATAGTTTATCGATTGCGATTCCTGTCGTATAGCCCAGTGCGTCTCCTCTGGTCTCCATCGCCATGACCAGCTCCTCCAAAGCGGCATTGCCTGTTCGTTCACCAATTCCGTTTACGGTCACTTCCACCTGGGATGCTCCATTTTGAATGGCAGCCAGACTGTTAGCCACAGCAAGACCCAAGTCATTATGACAGTGAGCGCTGTACTGAACAGACTTCCCTCCTCTGGCTTCATCCCGGACACGGCGGAACATGTCCCCATATTCCTGCGGCAGCGCATAGCCAACCGTATCCGGAAGATTGATGATCGAAGCTCCCTCTTCGATCGCGACCTCCACCATTTCGATCAGATCCTCGATTCGTGTACGCGTCGCATCCATAGCCGTAAATTCAACGACATCCGAGAATTGTCTGGCATACGCTGTCATCTCGCGTGCAAGGGCTACGGCCTCTTTGCGTGTTTTGCGCATTTGATGCTGCAGGTGAATGTCCGAGGATGAAATAAACAGATGGATACGCCGGCGCGCAGCATCCTGGGTTGCCTTAACGGCAGATTCAATATCCCCTTTGACTGCACGGGCGAAGCCGCAAATCTCTACCTGCTGAAACCGGCGTGAGATTTCCTGTACCGCGGCAAACTCACCCGGGCTCGAAATTGGAAAACCAGGTTCAATGACGTCGATCCCCAGCTCAATCAGCTTGGATGCCAAAGCAATTTTTTGCTCCGGTTTAATGCTTGCACCTGGCGCCTGTTCTCCGTCACGCAGTGTGGTATCGAAGATTTGAATTCTTGATTTATCGGTCATGGGAAAGTCCTCCTTGGATTATCTTTTTTATATATTCGGTTCGGATTAGCAATACAACTTAATTCTTGACTGCAAGCCTATTGACCGCTGCGATAACTGCCGATCCGCCTGCTACTCGCTTCTATGTCGAAAAAACATCTCTTTTAGGAAACCACACGTCGACTTGCGGCTTCCTGTTGACCCACCCACTGCTGCCGGCAGCAAGGCTGTATGCCTTCAGATCAGGTCATGTCCCTGTCCGCATACAAACCAAAAAGCCCGCCATCTCTTGTAAACAAGAGACGACAGGCTTTACACCCTCCGCGGTACCACTCTTCTTGGTGCTTCCATGTCCTTGCCGGACAGAACGCACCCTCCTCGAGCTCCATATCATTATGCTTCTGATCATGGAGCATCCCTGTAACGGGGGCCAGCCGTAATGCGGTGTATTCGGAATAAATTCCGTGTCCACCGCTCCGCTTCCGGGCGAGATTCAAAGGATCTGCCACTGCGTCGCACCACCCCGCAGCTCTCTTTAGATCAGAATTCCTTTTACTGCTCCCGTTCATCGCGTTTCGTATATGAATTCATCATTGTTGTTTTGGAATACAAAAAAGCCTGCCATCTCTTGTCATTCAAGAGACGACAGGCTGTTCACCTTCGCGGTACCACTCTTGTTGCTCCTCTTCATCCATGGCGGAATCCAAGAAACCCCTCAATAGCCTCTTATCGGTGGCTGACCGTAGCAGTATACTATCCGGTTGCAAAACCGGTCCGGAAAATGATTATCCGGTATTTCCACTGCTCCGCTTCCAGGCGAGTTGCAGGTTCCTTTGACTGCGTTGCACCATCCCGCAGCTCTCTAATAACCCGGATTCCTACTGCTCCTGTTCATTGCGTTACAACATATCCATTTGGAATTTGAACTGATTATAAGGTTTTACGGCAAATGCTGTCAATAGGCATTTCAAAAAAGAGGCTTCCCTTTTCGGAAATAATCTATTCCTGCACTGACCATTCTTCGAGCGAAAATTGCGGCATCGCCTTTATATCGAGGGGCGTAAATTTTTGTTCCTTCCACTTCAAATAGGCAGCCGAACCAATCATGGCCGCATTATCCGTACAATATTCGAACGGTGGAATGATCAAAGGAATGCCCTTCTTTTGACACTGCTGGTCCAGCTCTCTGCGCAAACCCCGGTTGGCGGCAACGCCTCCGCAAAGCAGCAGCTGTTTGGCACCATAGGCCTTGACTGCCCGGATGGCCTTCGTGGTAAGCACCTCCACGACAGATTCCTGGAATCCGCGGGCAATGGCCCCCTCCATCGGTGATTCTCCGCGCATTTTGCGCTGATTGACAACATTAAGCACCGCAGATTTCAAACCGCTGAAGCTGAAGTCGTAAGAATCCGGTTCAAGCCACACACGTGGAAGATCAATCGCTTCCTCTGCCTCAAGCGCCAGGCGGTCCACATGCGGTCCGCCTGGATAGGGAAAACCAATGGCACGGGCGACTTTGTCGTAAGCCTCGCCCACAGCATCGTCACGAGTACGGCCTATGACTTCGAAGCTGCCTTCAGACTTCATGTACACTAGATCCGTATGCCCTCCGGAAACAACCAGCGCCATGCACGGATACTCTATATCCGCCACCAGGCGGTTGGCATAAATATGCCCGGCAATATGATGTGTACCGATCAGCGGCTTATTCAGAGCCATGGCCAGACTGGTAGCAGCAACCACGCCGACTAGCAAAGCCCCGACCAGGCCAGGACCCTGTGTGACGGCTACTGCCGAAATATCCTGAAGGCGGATGCCTGCCTTGTTCACGGCTTCTTCGAGCATCAGTGTAATATTCTCAACATGCTTACGCGAGGCGACCTCCGGCACAACGCCGCCAAAGGCTTTATGGGTTTCAATCTGGCTGGCGATCAGATTGCTGAGCACCTCCTTGCCGTCCTTCACAACAGCAACGGAAGTCTCATCACAGCTTGTCTCCACCGCCAGTATATAGCAGGGTTCATGTTCATTATGAAATTCACTCATCAGTATGCTTCGCTTCCTTCCTCACTGCCATAAGCGCTGCCGCGTTCAGGCAGATCCGCCCACATAATCATGGCATCCTCCTGGTTGTCCGAGTAATAACCTTTGCGGAGCCCGGCAGGCTTAAATCCCAACTTCCGGTATAAATTTTGCGCCACTTCATTGGTGACCCTGACCTCAAGCGTCAACCGCTGCATCCCCAGCTGAGCTGCGGTTTTCATGAGTTCGCGCAGAAGGCGTTCCCCCCATTTGCGTCCGCGGAATGCCTCCAGAACAGCAATATTGGTCACATGCGCTTCGTCGATGACAGTCCACATTCCCGCATAACCGACCGCCTGACCCAGATACTGCATAATCATATAACGTGCAAAATGGTTCTGGGTCAGTTCGTTTCGAAATGCATCCTCCGTCCATGGCAGTGTAAAGGCTTCATGCTCGATTACCATGACATCGGGAATATCCTCCAGCGCCATTTGTCTGAAGGTCAGGCCTTCATTATTCAAGTACAACTCCTGCTCCATGACGTTATGACAGACTCCCTTCACGACTTCCGCAGGAGCTTCTCAGCTTCCGCCAGCTGTGTATAATTCGGCACTAAACGGTGCACGTCATCTATTTCTCCATGCATTAGATGCTGCGCTCCCAGCCGTCCCACGGGTTCTCCCTCCATATCACATCCTGCAATATGCAGCCGGTCCCCGAGCATCGGACGCAGACGTTCTGCTGCAGCCTCCAGATTCCCGATCTCTCCTACAAACCAGATGCCTTCCGGCTTCTCTCCCTCAGGCGTCTCGGTCCATAGATGTTCAATTTCTTCCACCCAATGATCCATCAGGCGGATCGCATCCTCATGATGGCGGACGGGCATATGATCCCCTCGGGCCTGAAACAGCGCCGTATAGGCTTGCCCTCTTCTGGCATCTACTAAAGGAACCACCCAATTCTTGCCAGCGCCTCTCTCCGCAGCACTTAGAAGACCGCTCCATGCCAAAGCATGCAGACTGGAAATGCCGGCAACCGGAATGTTCCAGGTCCAGGCCAGCGTTTTGGCAGCCGTAACGGCTATGCGCGTGCCCGTATAAGAGCCGGGACCGATGCCGACCGCAATTCCGTTCAGATCGCTTGATGCCACACCGGCTTCCGCCAATCCCTTTTGAACAAGGGGCAGCAGGTGAACCGAGTGATTCCGTTCCCCTGCGGCTTTGATGGTATGCAGTACTTTATCATTTTCCATAACCGCCAAAGCAAGACATGCCGTGGACGTATCCAACGCCAAAAACCGCTTAAGCGGCTGTGATTGTGGTTGATTCATTCTGTAAAGACCCCATTCTGTATCAGACTTCTACACCACTCTTCATAAGGCTCTCCGTAACCCTGCACCGTAATTCTCCGCTCGTTTGGACCGGTGGTTTCAAGCTGTAAATGCAGATGCGGCTCCGGCAACAGCTCTTCTACGATCTGTGACCATTCCACAAGGCTTACCCCACTGCCGTAAAAATACTCATCAAGCCCCAGATCCTCCGCCTCTTCAAGCGATACCCGGTACACATCCATATGATAGAAAGGCAGCCGCCCCTCGTATTCTTTAATAATCGTGAACGTGGGACTATTAACGATCGCCTTCACGCCTAAATGCTTGGCAAATGATTGTGAAAATGCCGTTTTCCCTGCTCCCAAATCTCCGTCCAAACCGATAACGGTTCCAGGTCCTGCCGCTTTCGCCAGCCACGCTGCGAGTGCTTCCGTATCCTGAGGACTATGGGAGGTATATACAAACGGTTTCCCGTTTTGAATCTGTTCCAATGCCTTGACCCACCTTCGCCTTCAGCTTCAATTCCATTCTGTAACTTGTCCTTAATTATATCGGTCTGCTCCCGCTCCCGCAAGGATGGTCCGAGAGATCCACTGATTCGAATTCATTCTAAAATTTTTCATAGGATCGGTAATATTCCGCCAGCTCCGACGCCATCTGTGCAAGACGTTCGTTAAGATCAGCCGGTTCACATATCCGGATGGCTGGGCCATATGGCAAGAGAAGCTTTGCAACAAACGTATTCAAGGCCTCCTTTTCGATATTAAAAAAGGCTTCATATGGAGATTGCTTCACCAAATAATGATGCATGTACCAGTGACTGCACAGCTCTTCAACAGCCCAGCCCTTTCCTTGAATACGGAGCGTCAGGATGTCCTGATTCTCTCCCGGTGCCGATAATAGCCGATTCATGAAAAATGCCTTGGCCGAAAATGGTTCCGGCCGCATAAACGAATGCCCCGTAGGCTCGATCGCCTGAATGCGGTCCACCCGAAAGCTGCGGATTTCGCTGCGCAAATGGCAAAACGCGACAATGTACCATTTTTCCTGCCAGTGCACGAGGCCATATGGATCAATACTGCGCGGCTGCTCCGGCGACTCCGGGCTCTTCCGGTAGATCATCCGCAAGGTTGCTCGCTTCGCGCATAACGTTTCCAACTGCTCTAGAACTGGTTCCAACGAGGGTTCAGGCTCCGACCGGAGCACCTCGAGGCCAGCCTCGTGGCGTTGAAGCTGCTCGAGCTGCTCCGGTTTGGTATACTGTTTCAGTTTGCGAACCGCTTGCTCCAGCTTTTGCCCAAAAGGATACCCAGCCTCTCTTGCAAACGTAGCAGCATGGACCAATGCCAGCTGTTCACCCGCATCAAAAAAGATCGGAGCTTCCACCAAAGGATGGAGCAGGCTGAAGCCTCCGTGATGCCCCGCTTCCGACACAATCGGAACACCACTTGCACACAAGGCATCGATACACCGGTATACGGTACGAACATGGATCTCCAGATGATCCGCGATCTCTGTCGAAGTTATTTTTTTTCCCTGCTTCAGCATCCACAGAATCGCCAGCATGTTATCAGCTTTGGACATCGGTGCACCCCCGCTCTTTTTCATTTTAATATATCTTCCCTTGCCATTGTGCCTGTATGAAGAGGCTTGCCGTTCAGCTGCTGCGTACTGAGCACATCACCCTCCGCGGATAGTGCGTGTAATGTAAAATCCGTTCCTAGTGACTCATCAACAAATAAGTACCATATTCTCAAATCCTTGCCGGCGTCAATCATCTCCACAGTCTCCGTTGTGGCTGTCTTGGCGTCCGTCACCGTCACCGAGGCAATATCCGGGTTCACGACAGCACCGAAAAGCAAGGGAAATGGCGTTTCATCCTCACCCGGCACCCACTGGACCGACCACTGCGCATCCAGCCGCTCCTGCTCTGCCATCGCTTCATCTGACTCCATCAGAGTGTGCCCGCCGCCAGTAACCCATCTCCAGCCCATCAGATCCCGGCTCGTATAATCCACAGAAATTACAGGGCTTGGACTATGTTGATGGATATAACGGAGATAAAAGACAACTTCCCCGTTCCCCTTCTTTTGCTCTTGGACAACTTCAATAGGTTCATCCAATTTTCTTGCTTTTTCGATCGCCTGAACCGGTGTCCTGTAGGTTCCATCTATAAAAAAGATATAAAAGTAGGCCAAGCCGGCAGCCACAATGGCGATGGACAAGATCATTTTTTTCATAACCCTACCTCTGTCATTGGAAGAATAATATTCTTATATTACAAAATATTGTAACCCAGCGATAGCTAGAGTTATAGTCTGGTTATCTATACGTTCCCGCTCGAAATAAAAAAAACCGCCAAGCGGCAGCGCAGGACAGTCTTGTCAGACACCTGTGACTTGTAACCGTTTGGAGGCTTTTTGAAGTGGATGGGATTCATTCTACCGCACAGCTTTTTCTTCCTTTACGATAACGGACGGCTTTTCCCAAACCTTGCTTGGGATTTCCCGCTTCAGGACAGGCAGCACTTCCTCGGCAAAACGCTGCAGCTGCTCCTGCTGCTCCGTCTCCGTCAGGCCGTCAACGCTGATGCTCAGAACCTGATGACCAAAGGCTTCGTGATAGCTCAGGATCTTCTCGACGACCTGCTCGGGGCTGCCAATCAGTGCCGGACCATTCGCGATAGTATCCTCTAGACTAACAAACGGTGACTGGTTATGCTTAGCCGACTCTGTTGCACTAAAAGCACGATAGTAAGGTTTGAAGCGGCGGATCGCCTCCTCAGCCGTATTTCCCAGGTAAAGACTGCCTGAGCCCGCTCCCACGACAGCCTGGGACGGATCATGCCCGTAATAGGCCAGTCGTTCACGGTAATGATCGATGAGCGCTTTGTACTTCGCCTGCGGATGAAAAGAATTCGAGGAAAAAATAGGTTCGCCGAACTGTGCCGCAAGCTCCGTCGACAGGGTGCTTGACGCGCTGCCATGCCAAATCGGTATGGTGGACTGATACGTTCTTGGATATGTCGTCACCTGGTTTAGCGGCGAACGATAGCGCCCTTCCCAGGTGACGTTTTCCTCCGTCCAAAGCCTCTTTAGCAGCCGGTAACGTTCAGCCATGGAATCCCATTGCTCCTCCTCCGTAATGCCGAAGAGCGGATAATGCCGTGGATCATTGCCTTTTCCGATGATCATTTCCAGTCGCCCCCCGGACAGATGATCTAGGGTTGCGTAATCCTCAGCAACACGCACCGGGTCCAGGACGCTCAGCACCGTAACCGTGGTCAGCAGACGAATGCGGGAGGTTCTGGCCGCAATGGCAGTCAATACGATGGGTGGTGAGGAGGATAAGAAAGGAGCCCCGTGCCTCTCGCCCACACCATAGGCATCAAATCCCAGCTGTTCGGCGAGAACAGCCTGGTTGATGACATTTTGAAATTTTTGCTGCGACGTCCGGGACTCCCCTGTTACGGCATTGGGGAGATTCATCATTAAACTGAATATTGCCACTTTCATGATATGGAGCCTCCTTTGAGTGATTCGTTCTGATGAAATAGGATCGTGAATGGCAGAATGATGCACCCTTGAATTGCAGCACAAAAACCGCGATCCCGCTGGATCGTGGTCTTGTTCGAGAGATGGGTTCGTGGAATGCTTCAGACTGCAGCCTGCTCCTCTCTCTCGTTACTGGAAATAGAGATGTAATGCTCAAGTTCGAGCTTAAGCTCGTTCAGGGCCGTGTCCAAACGATCCTTCAGCTGCTCGGTAAGCTCAAATCCCCCATGTTCCGTGCGGCTGATCCATTGGTCTACAGCAAACACCCCTCCGAGAATATTCGTGCCTCCAAGCGCAGACACAACTGGTTTTAAGGCATAGTCCACGGCGAGCAGATGTGCAATCGTCCCTCCGATAAAAAGGGGCAGCACTACTTTTCCTTGGAATCCCTTTTGGGGTATAAGGTCGAGAACGGTCTTCAATGCGCCTGAATACGAAGCCTTAAAAACGGGACTGGCAATAATGACTGCGTCTGCCTGCTCCACGTTGGCAAGTGCCTGCTGGATCTCAGGACTGTTAAAGTGTGCGCGGAGAAGATCCTCAGCCGGAAGATCTGCAGCTGAAATCAAATCGATGTCAAAGCCGGATAGAGCCAGATGATCTGCAGCGTATTGGGTCATTCCAAATAATCTGGACCCGTGTGTCGGGCTTCCTACGATTAAAGCAATTCTTCTCATTATAATCTCCTCCTCATGGTTGAACCGCTAATTTCACCAGAATGCGGGTGCCCTGCACCAGGATGCTTTCATCCAGGTCAAAGCGAGGCTGATGGATCGCGTGGGTTATTCCCTGAGCGGCATTACCACAGCCGAGAAAAGCGAATACCCCGGGGACCCGATCCAGATACCAGCCGAAATCCTCTCCCGCCAGACTTGGAGGGGAGAGCCGGTGAACCTGCTCTGCGCCCAGAACCTCTGCTGCCGCGGACACAACGCGCTGAACCTCAGCTGCATCGTTCACCACCGTAATTCCCTCGCGCAGCTCCATCTCATAGCTTCCGCCAGCAGATTCTGCAATGGAGGCCGCATTACGCTGCAAACCATCCGTTATCGCTGCTACGGTCTCCTTGGTAAATGCCCTGTAAGTACCCGTGAGCTCACTTTGCGCTGCGATGACATTTATAGCGCTACCCGCCTGCAGTGTGCCAAAAGCCAGCACGGCCGCTTCGGTCGGGTCCACCCTGTTCGCCATCAGTCCGTTCACTTCCGTTACGAAGCGGACTGCCATCTGCAGTGCATCTACGGCATGATGAGGCGCACTATGATGCCCCGATGTCCCCGTGAAGCGAATCTTGAAGTGACTGGATGCCGCCATTGCATAATGGTCATGAATACCAAGCGACCCGGCTGGAAGCTCAGGCATGACATGAAGCGCATAACACCGCTCTACCCCATCCAGGATCCCAGCCTCGATCATATCGCGTCCGCCCGACAGCAGCCGTCCATCCAACGGACTTGGGAGCGCCCCTTCCTCGGCCGGCTGGAATACAAACCGGATCGTTCCACGGATATGATCCCGGAACTGCGATAAGGTCTTCGCTGCCCCAAGCAGCATGGCAGTATGCGCATCATGCCCGCAGGCATGCATAACACCCGCTTGCCGCGACTTGTACGGCACATCGTTCTCCTCCTGGATCGGAAGAGCATCCATGTCTGCACGCAGCAGGATGATGGGTCCCTCTCCGCCAGTCCCCTTAAGGGTTCCAACCACACCCATGCCAAAATGCGGACCGACATTCCGCCGGACTTCGATACCCCAAGATTCGAGCAGTCCGGCTGCAATGCCAGCCGTGCGGGCAACGCCATACAACAGCTCGGGATGTTGGTGCAGATCACGCCTGATCTCAATCAGCTCTTCTTGGAGACTTCCGGCATATGCCATGATTTCGTCCATGTGTTCAATGACGTTCATATCCGTAGATATACTCAGGAGCGCACAGCTTCGGCATCGGACTTGGCGTAACGGTTTTCCGGAACCGGTAATCCAAGATTGCCCCGCAGCGTATCGCTCTCATAATCCGTTCTGAAAATGCCCCGCTTCTGCAAAATAGGCACCACCTGATCCACGAAATCCTCAAGCCCATGCGGCACGGAGGCTGTAAGCATGAATCCGTCGGCCGCTCCGGCCTCGAACCATTCCTGGATGCGGTCTGCCACCTGCTCCGCTGTACCAATAAAGTTCCCGCGCGGCGTAGCAGATTGGATGGCGACTTGCCTAAGCGTTAAGCCTTTTTCCTTCGCATCCTTCTTGATCTTATCCGTACCGCTCTGGAAACTGTTTTTGCCTAGATCGCCAAGCTCCGGAAACGGTTCATCGAGTGGATACTGCGAAAAGTCATGATGCTCGAAGAATCTGCCCAGGTAATTGAGCGCATTCTCAATGGTCACCAGACTGGCAGCTTCCTGATATTTGTGTTCCGCTTCTTCCTCAGTGCTGCCAATGATGGGTCCGATGCCAGGGAAGATCAATACATCATTCGGATTCCGGCCAAAGGCGGCGGCACGAGCCTTCACATCCTGTGCAAAACGTATGGCTTCTTCCAGATTCTCGGCCCCCGTGAAGATAGCATCCGCTTCTTTCGAAGCATAATTTTTACCAACCTCGGATGCCCCGGCCTGGAAAATCACCGGCTGCCCTTGCTTGGACCTTGCGATATTCAGCGGTCCCTTCACCGAGAAAAATTCCCCCTCATGATTTAGCTCATGCATTTTCTCTGGATCAAAGAACACGCCTGTCTCCTTATTCCGGACAAACGCATCATCCTCCCATGAATCCCATAAGCCGCGTGCAACTTCCAGATACTCGGTCGCGATCCGGTAACGTTTGTCATGCTCCGGATGCTCCATTTTACTGTAGTTCAGCGCAGAGCCTTCCAGCGGAGAAGTAACAATGTTCCAGCCGGCGCGGCCGCCGCTGATAACATCCAGTGAGCCGAACTGACGGGAGACCGTAAACGGTTCGCTGTACGAGGTGGATAAGGTGCCGACAAGGCCGATGTTCTTGCTGACAGCAGCAAGCGCGCTCAGGATGGTGATCGGTTCGAAGCGGTTCAGAAAGTGGGGAATGGATTTCTCGTTAATGTACAATCCGTCTGCAATAAAAATGAGATCCAGCTTGCCCTCCTCGGCCTTTTGAACCCAGCTCTTATAGAGTTCAAAATTCACGCTCGCGCCCGGATCGCTGTCCGGATGCCTCCATAAAGAAGTTCCTCCGCCAACTCCATGCAGGAGAGCCCCAAGCTTTAACTGTTTTTGCTTTGCCATGTTTAACATCCTCCTTATCGGAAATGGTCCATTTAGAAAGCTTGATTTGGAAAACCAATAGGTTAAGCCGTCCTTACTTCACACCGCAACAGCAGCCTGTTTAATTCGTTCAATTTGACCGAGATGCCCCTGAACATGTTTGGAAAATCCTTGGATGATGGTCTTGATGCTTACGGTCTCGCCTTTAAAATTGACGCCGGTCTTCGCCAACTCCTCCTCGCTCAAACGTCCTACTAATAGGCTGTTATATTCCAAAATGGCATGGAAGGCATCCAGGATGTCAGAAAGCTGTCCTTCGTTCGAGTGTTGACCGCTGACCCAGGCATCCTGGTTAAAAGCTGGCAGCTGTGCCGTTGTAGCAGCAAGGATATCGCGAATCCGAAACGAAATGACAAAGCTGTGATCGACGAGATGTGAGACCACCTCCTGAACGCTCCATACCTCCGGCGCCTGCTTCCACTTCACCTGCTCCTCACTTAATCCGTCTATGGCCGTCAGCAGCTGTCCATGGGTATTTAAAAAAGCTTCTAAATTAACCTCACTCATTTAATCTCCTCCTTATGCGAAGCTTGGTTCAGGTGGTGCCTGCCGTTCAAAACGCGATAGCGCAAACGGACGGATGTCATGCTGCGGCTGTCCATCCATGACAAGCTGCGAGCATATTTCGCCGACCACGCTCGAAAATTTGAAACCATGTCCCGAGAAACCTCCTGCGACAAGGATGTTCGGATATTGCGGATGCCTGTCTATAATGAAATTCTCATCCGGCGAAAGCTCATATTTGCAAACTGCGCCTTTGGTCAACCGGCCAGCAGCCCCTGGCATATACTTCTCCAGTACGCTACGCAGCTCCCCTTCATCTTCCCGTAAGCTGCCGAAGGGCAGAACCGGGCTCCCCGGCTTCCAATCACGTCCGGTATCATGCCGGCCGATTTTAAGACCAGCGCCTCCGATATCCGGAAAACCGTAATATCCGCCTTCCTGAGTGTTGAGTGTAAATCCTGGGAATCTTCCCGTTTGGAAATCGGGAGTACTTGTCTCGAACCATCCAACCACCTTACGGACAGCTCTGACCGGGAGCGAAACAAACGGGGCAAGCGTGCTGAACCATGCTCCCGCGGTCAGAATTGCGCCCGACCCATGATACTTGCCATTCCGGGTGTGGATGATTACGCTGCCCTTCCGGGCCGTAATGCCGGTGACCGCGGTATTTGTCAACAGCTCTGCTCCGTAAGACAGCGCCAGCGCCCTATAAGCCCGGATACAAGCCTCACTCCGCAAATAACCGGCGGCAGGCTCATACATGGCTTCAAAATGCTCCGGAATATCAAGGCCAGGCCAGCGTCTGCGCATTTCTGCAGCGTCCAGCTTTTCCGTTATAACCCCATGCTTAGCTGCTCCTACGATACGTTCTGACAAGGAATACAGATCCGGATCGGTTATATTGAGAACCCCTGACTGCACCAGCAGGTGAGTTTCCGTCAAATCCTCTACTTCATTCCACAGCTCGTGGGCACGGATGGCCATGTCTGTATAGACTGGATGACCGCTATAGGCATGCCGGATCAGCCTTGGTTCACCATGATGGCTTCCCTCTCGGTGCGGCGGATCAAACGCATCAATCAGCAGTGTGCGCACGCCCGCTCTGGCGAGATAATAACCGGCGCTCATCCCCATGGAGCCTGCTCCGACGATAATGACGTCATAGTTCTTGATGGATGTTATGACAGCTCACCCCCGCTGGAATGCAGATGCTTTAATACGCGTTCAGCCAGAACCGTGAAGAAACGGATGCTGACCGGAATCGCCGCCTCATCGAGCGTAAAGGCTGGATGATGCCACTCCTGCGTTCCTGCCGTTCCCATAAAAACGAATAACCCCGGAATGCTGCGCTGGTATACTGCAAAGTCCTCTCCGGCCGGCGAAGGCACCGGTACCACCGCTTGTAATCCGGTGGCGCCAGCAGCCTCACGCCCCAGCTCCGCGAGCGTCTCATCGTTATGGACTGGAGGCGGGCCTTCGATCCATCGTACACCGGCACGGGTACCCAATCCGGTGCTCACTCCTTCAACCACTTGGCTGAAGCGCTCCAGCACCTGCAGCCGTACCTGATCGTCAAAGGTCCGGATCGTTCCTTCCAATACAGCCTTGTCTGGAATGACATTCCAGGCCGTTCCGCTGTGAAGCTGGGTCACACTGATCACCGCGCTTTCCAGGGCACTTACATTCCGGCTCACAATCGATTGAAGTGCCGTAATGACATGGGCCGCTGTTACGATCGGATCGAGTCCCGCTTCTGGAACAGCTGCATGGGAGCCTTTGCCGTCAATCTCCACGACAAAGCCGTCTGCAGCAGCCATCAGCGGACCACTTTTAATACCGATCGTCCCTACAGGCAAATCCGGCTTATTGTGCATGCCGAATATCGCCTGCACCCCTTCGAGCGCTCCGCTGTCAATGATCTGCTTCGCTCCCTTGGCCTTCTCTTCAGCCGGCTGAAATATCAGTCTGATGGTGCCTTGCAGTTCACTCTCGCGCGCTTTCAAAGCATACGCCGTTCCAAGCAAGGCCGCGGTATGAAAATCATGCCCGCAGGCATGCATTTTTCCTGGAATTGTTGAGGCGAAGGCCAGACCCGTCTCTTCCTGGATCGGCAGCGCGTCGATATCCGCGCGCAGCGCAATAACGGGGCCTTCCCGGAGACCTCCGACTTCAGCGATGACGCCTGTTGCCAAAGGATAATCGAGAACCCGAATATCCCCTTCCTCCAGCCATCTGCGAATAGACTTCGTCGTTTCGAATTCCTCATTCGACAGCTCCGGATATTGATGCAAATGCCTGCGAATTCGAATAAATTTTTCATAAGCAGTTTCGGATACGGACTCCAGTTGATGACCAGTCATCACATCATCCTCCTTCACATTTTTTGAACGGAGCCTCATACCTCCGCTGCCGCACCAGCCAATGCTTCACTCAGCAGTTCAAACGACCGGAGACGTTTTTCGAATGGGGCAATATTGCTGGTTACGATAAACTCATCCACACCGGATGCCTTATGGAGTGCATCAAGCTTCTCGCGCACGGATGCTTTGGTACCCTTCGTGATAATAGGCTCCTGTTCTGCAATCGTATAATCCTCATTTGCCTGCCGGCCAAATTCCTCCGCCTGCTCGCGAGTGCCGAGCGTCAGTGTCTTGCCACTGGCCAGATGAATTTTCACCAGCTTCTGTGCACCTACAAGGTCAGCAGCCTCCTCTTCGGTATCCGCAACAGCAACGGCGAGCGCGATAATGACCTGTGGCTGAGAACCATGTTCTGTGTTAAATGCATTGCGGTAGCTGCGGATTGCTTCCAGAGCCACCTCTTCATCACCATTGATAAATAAGGAAAATACATATGGAAGACCCAGCCCGGCTGCAATTTCCGCGCTCCCCACGCTGGCGCCGAGAACATAGAGTTCAGGCGGGTTCTCCGGAAGCGGCGCTGCTTTCAGCCCGGCCAGCGGATGGTCCGGTTCCAGACGGTTATGCACAAATTGATCCAGCTCCACGATTTTGTCCGTCAAAGATGCCGAATCCTGAATGCCGCGCTGCAGTGCCTGCGTACTGCGGGGCAAGCCGCCCGGCGCACGCCCAATCCCGAGGTCAACACGCCCTGGAGCCAAGGAGGCTAACACGTTAAAATTCTCAGCTACCTTATATGGGCTGTAATGCTGCAGCATCACGCCCCCTGAGCCGATACGGATCGTTTCCGTCTTTGCCAGCAGATAGGAGATCAACACTTCAGGCGAGGAGCCTGCCAGCTGCTCGGAATCATGATGCTCCGACACCCAGAAGCGCCGGAATCCCAGCTGCTCCGATTTTTGCGCCAGCAATACCGTGCGCGCGAGTGCTTCTGCGCCTGTCTCTCCCGGATAGATCGGACTTTGATCAAGAACGCTTATTGTAATCGCCATACCCTTTGCCTCCTAAATGCTATAGTTAAGTTCCGGTGTGATCCGCTTCAAAAACTGCTTCGTCCGCTCTTCACGGGGATTGTTGAACAGTTCCGCCGGCGTCCCTTCTTCCACGATCACGCCGCCATCCATGAATACCACATGGTTCGCCACATCCCGCGCAAAGCCCATTTCATGGGTGACAACGATCATCGTAATGCCCTCCTTCGCGATTTTCCGAATCACGGCAAGCACCTCGCCCACCAGCTCCGGATCCAGTGCCGAAGTCGGTTCATCGAAAAGAATCACTTCCGGCTCCAGAGCCAGTGCGCGGGCAATCCCCACACGCTGCTGCTGTCCACCGGAGAGCTGGCTCGGATACGCCTCCAGCTTGCTGCCAAGACCTACTTTTTCAAGCAGTGCAACGCTTCGCTGTTTTGCCTCTTCCTTGGGCAGCTTTTTCACCACGATGAGTCCTTCCATCACATTTTCCAGCGCGGTCTTATGCTTGAAAAGATTGTACTGCTGAAATACCATTGCCGACTTCTGGCGCAGCTGATGGATATCCTTTTTTCCAGCACGCTTGCAATTCAAGCTGTAGTCACCGATAACAATTTCGCCGTTATTTGGTTTTTCCAAATAGTTCACGCAGCGCAGAAGCGTCGTTTTCCCGGAGCCGCTTGGGCCCAGGATGACGACCACCTCTCCTTTCTGCACGGTTAGGTCAATTTGATTCAGTACCTGGTGACGCCCGAAGGATTTAGATATATTGGTCAGTTTGATCATGCAACTCCACCCCGATTGTACAGATTGATTCGTTTCTCGATCATTGCAGTGGCCCGTTCAATCAGAAGCGTAAGTCCCCAGAAAATAACGGCTGCCGCCAGATATGCTTCGAAAAACTTCCAGTTCGTCGATGCCACGATTTGCGCCTTTGCATTGATTTCAACAACCGACACTGTAAAAGCGAGCGTAGAACCGTGCAGCATGCCGATGACCGAATTGGACAAATTCGGAAGACTGACCGCCAGCGCCTGGGGAAAAACAATTCGGCGTAACGCCTGCGGTGTCGTCATGCCTACCGAATAAGCAGCTTCCAGCTGACCGCGGTTCACTGCGAGCAGACCGGAACGGATCACTTCTGCCATGTAGGCGCCCGCTGTGATTGAAAAGGATATGAAGGCGAAGCCGATCATCGGAATAGAGGATGATTTGAAACCCCATCCCAGCTGTACGGACAATGCATCCAGCAGCATCGGCAGACCGAAATAAATAAGGAGTAAATGGGTAAGCATTGGAGTTCCCCGGATAAAGGTGACATAGCCGGTCGCAATCTGGCCCAGTACCGGGATTTTATAAATTCGCAGCAGCGCGGTGATCAATCCGATGACAAAGCCGGCGGTAACAGACACTGCTGTTATGACAAGCGTGGTAGGAATGGCAGACAGCAGCTGAACCAAAGCCGTCCAGATAAAGGATGGATCGATTTTCATAGGTCAGTCCCTCCTTTGCCCGAGTCGATGCTGGCAACCATGCGCCGATAGGAGCGTTTTCTTTGAATCCGAAACCTTCTCTGCCCTGCCGGGTCAGGCTGCTCATGTCTCAGTAAGCGGCGCTCTAGGGTCAAAAGCAGCTTCTCGAGCGTAAAGCTGACCGCCAGATAGATGAGTGCAAGCGAGATATATGCTTCAACAAAATGCTGCGTGAGAGAACCCAGTGTATCCGCCTTGCCCGTCATTTCCATCACGCCAAGCGTGAAGGCCAGCGACGTGTCTTTCAGCAGAGCAATGACCAGGTTAGAGAATACCGGGACCGCGATCGCCAGCGCCTGAGGCAGCACAATCCGGGTAAATGCTTGATGCCCCTTCATGCCCATGGCATAAGCCGCCTCGACCTGTCCCCGGTCCACCGCCGTTACCGAAGCGCGGATCGTTTCCGACATAAAAGCACCGGTATGAAGGCCATAGGTCAAGATGACGAATACCAGCACCGGTGCTCTGGATATATCGATATGCACCAGCTTCAGAATTTCGGGAAGACCGTAGTAAAAAAGAAACAGCTGGATCAATATCGGCGTTCCCCGAAAAAAAGAAACATACACTTTGGCCAGCGTATTCACTACCGGAATCCTGTATAGGCGGGGAAGGGCGATGAGAAACCCCAGGATGATCCCCACCAGAAGCGAGCCTGCTACGATCAGCAGCGTAATCCCCAGCGTCGATAGCAGCTTTGGAAAATAACTGAATATATAAGTAAAATCAAACGGCGCCCCCATGAGCTTCCTCCTCCCTAACCTAGGTCATGCATGCAGTCTATTTCTTGGAATCGGCGGTGAAATCCGAACCCAGCCACTGTTTGCTCAAATTGCCCAGCGTACCGTCTGCTTTCAGTTCCTTGATCGCACCGTCGATGTCATCCGCCAGCTTCTGCTCCTCCGGATCGTCTTTACGGAATACAAAGAGGATATCCGCTTCCGAGAGATCATCCCCCGTTGTTTTCAGCTTGCCCTGCGGGTCAATCAGCGGCAGTGAGAAGTCTGCACCGACCGTGGCTTCCACGCGTCCGGTCGTAATCTGATTCACGGAATCCTTGGCCGCGCCGCTTTGATAGACGATGTTGATGGCATTGTTATTTTTCTTGTTATAGTTCTCCAGGATTTGAGCCTCGGCACTTGTTGCACCGGTCAAAACCTTCTTCCCTTTCAGATCATCCAGTGATTGTATGGAATTATTGTCCTTGCCAACAATGATCTTGTTTCTCCAGTGGGCATAAGGCTCTTTATTAAATAAATACTTTTGCTCTCGCTCCGGATTTTTTTCCATCTCGTGAGCAACAAAGTCAATTTTTTTCGTCTCCAGACTGAGGAGGAGATTAGCGAATTCCTGGGTTTGCAGCTCGAACTCATATTGTGGAAGCCGCTTATCAATTTCCTTGACTAGCTCCACGTCAAAGCCGGTCAGCTTACCGTTCTCGTCGATAAAGCAGATTTTCGGAAAGGCTGTACCTGTGCCCACCACTATCTTTTTCACTGTTCCCGCTGACGCATTGGCAGTTCCTTCCTTTGCTTGATTGGCTGACTTTTCAGCTCCCGATCCGCATCCGGCAATTACCCCCGTGAGCAGTAATGCTGCAGCCATTGTCCATGATTTACGCATGATCTCATCCCCTTTTCGATCCAAATTGATAATTCCTATCTGTTTAGTATGAATTTGATGTTACTAACTTTACCGCGAATTACAGCACGCGTCTAATAGAGTTTTTCTATTCATGTATCCAAATCCTTAATTTAGTACCCTTCCGCCCGATTCGAGCAGCGCTTCAGCGAATTCCGTGTGCTCTCCGTTTAATGTAATCAGGTTGGTTTGCAGGGCGATGCCCGTCGTTTCGGTAATATCGACAGGGACAAGCAGACCCGCCTCTACTTCCTGCTGCACACAGAGCCCGGGGAGAAAGCAGATTCCAGCCCGGCGCAACACAAGCTTCTTGGCCGTTTCGGAGTTATCCACCTGGAACACGATGTTAGGGGGCTGCTCCAAGCTTTCGAATACCCGGTGGATCCGCATCCAATCGAGTGAGCCGCACTCGAAGAAAATAAGTGTTTCATGACGGATATCGCGGATTGATGCCCTCCCGGCAGCAGCTAACGGATGCTCCTTATACACATACAAACGGATCGGGTCTTCGAAGAAAGGATAGGACTGAAATGCAGGATTCATCAGTTTTCGTACAAACGCCAGATCTAGTTCTCTGGAAGACAGCTTGGCTGCGAGCTCATCTGTGGGAGCCGTCGTGATTTTGAATTTAATATCCGTAAACCTTTCATTCAGCCGCATAAGCAAATGAGGCATTAAGTAATTCGACACAGACACGGTGCAGCCAATCCGCAGTTCATTGGGTGTCGCGCGCTTGGAATGGATATGATGCTTGCCTTTTTGATAGGTCTGGAGGATTTGTTGAGCATAGGGAAGAAACTGTTTGCCTTTGTCGGTGAGCTGGATCTGCTTGCCGAACCGGTCGAAGAGTCTGCAATCCAGCTCGCGCTCAAGCGACTGGATCCGTGCGGTGACGGTAGGCTGGGACAAGAAAAGCACATCTGCTGCCTTGTTAAAGCTTCCATAATGATTGATGTAGACGAAAGCTTCAATATTTTCAATATTCATACATACACCTCCAATTACATACTATTCATATAAAAATAGACGGTTTTAAACCAGCAGTCGCTAATCAATTTTTCTGATCTTATCCATTTCTTTAGTTCAATTTATACAGTTGGAATTTTATTGTCAATGATTATTTAGATCAATCCTGTATAATTGAATTTTTCAATAACGATATCAATATTTGTTAATTCCCATATGTTTACTTTGTTTTTGGAGTTATACTGAATAAACAAATTTGATGAAAACGATGAAAAGGAGTGACCGTGATGACCACAGCACAAGAAATTATGATCCGCGATGCGGAGGAATTTGAGCAGGAGGCCATAGCGCATGTCATGCTCGAAGCCTATCAGCAGTATGCTTTCGACCTTCCGGAGCCGCGTTGGGAGGAATACCGTAATTCCATCCGTGACTCCGTATATGGCAGCGGTCCTCATGCCCGCATAGTTGCCGAGCTGGACGGTGAAATTGTTGGAAGTGTGCAGCTGTTTCTCTCCTCCGAGGCCGCGTATGGCAAGCCTGAAATGGGTTTACAATCGCCAATTATCCGGCTTCTTGCCGTGTCTCCTGCAGTCCGCGGACGAGGAATAGCCACGGATCTGATCAAGGAGGCTGCGCGCAGGTCCGTCCAGTTAGGTGCGTCCACCCTAAATTTGCATACATCGGACATGATGGCCTCAGCCGTACAATTATACGAACGTCTTGGCTTCAAGCGCGCTTATGAGACGGATACCCGGAACGGAGAAACGCTTGTAAAAGGATATCAGCTCGATTTGAGCTCAACTTCACTGCTCGAACCGGTTGTATAAAATGAAAAAAAGGCGGTGCCCAGCTCTACAGCTGGCACCGCCTTTTCATGTACTGCTATGAACCGATCCTCTCAGCAACAATAGTAAATGTCTTGGGAATCCCCTTGTCATATACTTCGGAGGAGAGATTGGGCATTTCTTCGAGAGACATAATACGGAGGCCTGATTCCGCCACGGCAGTCACAATTTCTCCAAGCGTCCATTTACGTAAATAGACCGTATTCGAACTGCTATTCTCCCCGCTGTTCAAATACTTTTGAAAGGATACGTCACTTGCCTCCAAGGAAGTGCTGAAATAATCTCCTGTCACTTTATGCTTTCTGATCTTCGCCGTCGTCCCTGAGGAGGATATGAGCTTCGTAGAAATAGGATGGAAATCCTGCACCACCAATCTGCCTCCTGGTTTCAACAGCCTAGCTGCGCAATCAAAAAGAGGCTTCAAATTCTTAAAATAATGCAGAATTCCGTTTTCCATGAAAACCGTATCATAGGACAAAAGAAATTCCTCTTCCGGAAGCTGCAGCACATCCGATAACACATATCGGAGTTCAACCCCCGCGGCACGGGCTAATTCCTCGGCATACTGCTGATTTTCATAAGAAAAATCGGCAACCGTTACCTTGGCTCCAAGCAGGGCTAACGCAACGCCTTTTATCCCATTGGAGCCCATCAGATTCATTATGCTTTTACCCTGAACCTGCTCTTCAAAATATTTGTATAGATGTTGAATGCTTTTGACCGGATTGTCCTTTAGTCGTTCGGCTGCCTGCTCAGGCGTACCAAAGCGGTTCACCCATGCCGAGTAAGCCCCGCCATTCCATGCTTCTCTGTTCGATTCGCGCGCTTCCATTGTTCCTCCAAGGTTTATAAGAATGTGGGCTGTGTCATGAAAATCACCAATGGTTCGCCCTCTATGAACATCATTTGATAGGTATATTGTATGTTATGCCCATTTATTTTAACGCAAAAATCGACAAACAGAAAAGAGGTTTTTTCACGAAGACCAAGCAGGCCACCCATGAAAAATCTTCGGGTGACCAAGTTTTAGAAGTATTTCACAGACTATTCGGGGTCAATCGCCTGCGCCCGAATCAGCTCCAGGAGCTGTTCCTTCTCTTCCGGCGGGATCCATTCCACCAGGCGTGCCGCAGCGATTGGAACCATCCAGCGTTCAATCTGCTCATGTGAGATATCGGTTAGTTTCATATATTCCTGCAAATACTCTACCGTCAGCTGCTCCCGAATTTGGGCAAACAGCTCCTGAACGGGAGGAGGCAGCTCTTCTGGCAGTGTTCCTGTTCTAAGCAAGAGCAAAGTTCTTGCGACATCAGCGGCTGGACTTCCGCTCATCGCCGTCATCCAGTCGATAATCCACTCCTTATGCCCCAGCATAATATTATCCGGATGATAGTCTCCATGGCAGAGCCACGAGCCATCCTCCAGCAAATCAAGCCCAGCGATAATCCTGCGCTTCTCATCTTCCATCAAAAAAGGTGCTTCCATAATCTTATCGGCCAACATAGCCTTTTGCCGGGGAAGTCCATCCACTTTTCTCTTATGTATCTCCGCATGAAGCCGCGCCATCCGCCCCGCTTCTTCTTTTATAATTCCAGGATCCCGGAAAATGGCTGCCAGCATGGTCAATCCGTCTGCCTCTTCATAAACAATGCCCATACGTCCGTTATGTTCTTTCATCTCAAAAGGCTGTGGTACCCGAATCCCAGACGCATACACTTCCCGGCTGACACGGAACTCCTGCTCTACGGCCCTCATCGGGAACTCCTCTCGAAAAAGCTTCAATACCCGCTGCGGTTCATAGGCCAGCAGTTCGGCTGTTCGTCCAGAAGCAATAATCCCCTCACTCTTGTTCATCTTCCCTTCTCCTCCTCCAAGGTAACAACACTAGCGGATCTTACAATAATTGTAATCGAATTCAGAAGAATCTTGAAGCACTTATCATATGATCCATCGACATATATAAGCATAAAAAAACCCGTCAGCTCCTTTTCGGGCAACGGGCCTTCTTCATATGATGATCTATCCTTCTTCCAGCCGCTCCACATTGACGGTTTGAGTGTTGGTTGGCCTTGCGCCCACCTGTACGGTAGCCATACCGTTCACTTCATCCACATTTTCAATCCAGACGGGTTCCCCTTCGAGCTTTACAGCAATGTTGGTTGTGTCCTTATAGATCTCAAGCGCGCGTTTAACGTCCATTACCATCGAACCTCTCTTTTATTCATAATAGATTTCCCAGACCCGATTCCTCTGCTTACTTGTCATCTGATTCGCCGTCATGCGGCTCCGGAACCATCGAATCCGTCGTACTATCACCGATATATCCGTTATCCGCCGTAATTTCACCGCCGCCAAGTCCTTCATTTACCATCCGGTCAATATCAAACATATGGCTCTCATGAGATACCTGCTCAGGAGATGTCATGCTTTCCCAATCCACATCGTTCCCATTGATAAAGCTGGCAGCTTCCATATTGTTGGACACTTTTTCATAACGCTTTAACGCGGCCTTATTAAAATCCTCATGCAGGTCTTCATCCTGATTTTTCCTCATTCTCTTTTTGCCTCCTGCCCGTAAAAATGGTCTGCACTGTTCTTAGCATGCCCTTTTCAGGAAAAAAGCATGTAAAACCAGCGGATCATCCTCCATTTCTTCTATTCAAATGTCATAGATTGAGCAAAAGATAGGCATACTGTTAGGAACAGAGCTAATACAAAAAAAAATAAAAAGGAGCGGCTGAATATGCATACGGTTTGGAAAGGGGCCATCAGCTTCGGGCTGGTTCATGTGCCTGTCAAAATGTTTTCGGCGACGGAAGATAAAGATATCTCCATGAGATATGTGCATAAGGAGTGCGGAAGTCCCCTGTCCTATGTCCGCAAATGTCCGGTATGTGAGAAAGAGGTTGAGTGGGAGGAAATTTCCAAAGGATATGAGTATGAAAAAGGAAAGTTCGTCCTGTTTGAAAAGGATGAACTCGAGCAAATCACGGATCAGGCGAATAAATCGATCGCTATCCTAGATTTCGTGGACTTGACGGAGATCGATCCCATTTATTTTCAGAAAACATATTACTTAGCGCCTGATCAGGCTGGCGGTAACGCTTATCAGCTCCTGAAGGAAGCGATGCAGCAGAGTGGTAAAATCGGCATCGCCAAAATATCCATCCGCTCCAAAAGCTCCCTCGCGGCCATTCGCGTGCTGGAGAACTGCCTTGCTATTGAAACCATGTTCTATCCCGATGAGATCCGTCCGGTGACGCAGGTTCCGAACTTACCTGAAAATGTGACCGTGAACGAGAAAGAGCTCGGCATGGCCCAAATGCTAATTGACCAGCTGTCCGAGCCTTTTAATCCCGAGAAATATACTGATGATTACCGTGCGCGGCTGCTCGAGCTGATCGAGCATAAAGTCACGGGCCAAGAAATCAAGATCGCGCCTGCCAAGCAGGAAACGAATGTGATCGACCTGATGGCGGCCTTACAGGCCAGTATCGAAGCTTCCCGGCCGGCAAGCTTGGCTACCGATCCGGGCAAGCCTAAGAAAGCTGCCAAGCCTAAAGCCAAGACGGCAGCAGCCGCAGATGACAAGCAGGCCGCGGGCGCCGAAGGTCCTAAGCCGAAACGCCGCAAGACGGCCAAGAAAAATGAAACCGTCTCTTAACCGCAAGCTGGGGGGATCCTGCCTATGAAGCTGCGTCCGGTTAAACCATTCGAGCCAATCATGACGAATATTATTCCCAGCGGGAAACGCTTGATCGCTCAGATCAAGTGGGATGGCGTACGCATGTTGGTTTACCATGACAGCGAGGGCACAGAGCTCATCAACCGCAAAGGCAACAACCGCACGCGGCAATATCCCGAGCTCATGGACACCGCTGCCTATTGCCGGGCGGACTCCTTTATACTGGACGGTGAGATTATCGCTTTGGTTGATGGCGTGCCTTCGTTTCATCAAGTGATGAAGCGGGACAGCCTGCGGCAAGAGCAGCAAATCCGCGCCCGCGTGCAGCAGGTTCCGATCGTATATATGGTATTTGATATTCTGTACCTCAACGGGGAATCCGTCACGAATAAGCCCTTGCATGAACGTCAGGCGCTGCTGGCTAAGGTCCTGATTCCAAGTCCGTTGGTACAATCTGTTCCGAGCTATCCGGATATCCCCCTACTGCATGAAGTATCCAAACAGCATCAGCTCGAAGGCATTGTCGTCAAAGACTTGGACAGCGCATACGCTGTGGGTGGCAAGGATAAGCGCTGGCAAAAGCGAAAGAACATTCTCGATTTAAATGCCGTGGTTGGCGGCGTCACCTACCGGGACGGTCTGGTGAACGCGCTGCTGCTCGGCCTTTATGATGAAGAAGGTAAGCTTATCTATATCGGGCATGCCGGAACCGGCAAGCTGGCAGTGGCAGACTGGCGAAGAATTACGGAGAAGGCTACGACTATGCAGCAAAAGGACAGGCCATTCGCCAATCCGTCGGAACGCCAAAAAGGGGCGGTATGGATCCGCCCCGAGTGGGTCGTAAAGGTGAACTTTCTTGAATGGACGCCCGGAGGCACACTGCGCCAACCGAGTATACAGGCCTTCGTGGATTCCGCTCCAGAGGACTGCAAGTTGGATCAATGAGATGCAATCATATCCTCAGCGAGCTTTACGAAATCCTGTTTGGTCAATTTGCTGCCCAGGTTATCGTATATTTCGTAATATAAATTATGCTTGTCATCTCTCCATCCAAGTCGGTTCTTGCTTGCCCGTATTCTCCCGGCTGCAGCTGATCCCGCACTTTTTGGCTGTAGGTTCCCCAAGCGAATTAATCGCAATTCCGGGACGCATTCATTTTCCTCCTCCGATGCCGTCATCATGCTTTTAAGCTTCATTTGGGTTCGGCTATATTTCTTCCTGACGGCTTCCTCGCTTTTTTTCAGTATCTCGCCGATTTCGCCAATTGATTTTTTTTACGAAGATCCGGAGCACCAGCAGATGTCCCCATCCATTTCTTTGGCACCTCCCTCTCTATGGATGAACTTTATATAGGTATCACAACTGGGCTGTCCCAAGCAGGACAGCCTATCGACAAAATCTTTCGGAGGTATTTTTATGCCACGTACCGTGAAAGGCACCATTACCATTGAAGGCCATGCCATTCCCATCACCAATCCAGATAAGCCGCTGTGGCCCGAAATGGGCATCACCAAGGCAATGTATCTGCAAAAGCTGGCTGCGCTCGCGCCTTATTTGCTGCGCTACTGCCAGAATCGGCTGCTCACAACCATCCGATATCCGCATGGGGTACCCGGTGAATTCTTTTATCAAAAAAATGCGCCCGAGCCGCTTCCGCCTTATGTCCATACGGCCGAGCAGGAAGGCATCCACTATATTGTGCTGAACGGTCTGCCTGAGCTGCTGTGGCTTGGCAATCTCGCAGCACTCGAGTTCCATCCATCCCTCCATTACGCCGGAAGCACCTTGCCGTGTGAGTGGATGATCGATCTGGATCCCTCACGGGAAGTCGAGCCGCGTATTATGGAAGCCGCATCCATCGTCGGTAATGTGCTTCATTCGCTGGGGATTGACTCGGTTCCCAAAACATCGGGAGCTACAGGCGTGCAAATTATTGTTCCTATCCATGAGGGGATTACTTTCGATGAGCTTAGGGTCATTGGACTTTTTGTAGGAAGGTTTGTCACTGAAAAGCATCCGGAGCTGTTCACGCTGGAGCGTCTAAAGAAAAACCGCGGCGACAGAATCTATTTTGATTACCTCCAGCATTATCAGGGTAAAACCCTTGCGGCACCGTACACCCCCCGGGCCAGACCCGGCGCTACAGTATCTACTCCGCTCCACTGGGAAGAGGTTCGGAGCAATGTGTCACCGCTGGATTTTCACCTGTTGAATATCGAAGAACGGTTGCAAAAGACCGGCGATCTCATCGCATCCCTGCCGCCGCAGCCTGTGGAGAAGGTCATCCGCCATTTGAACGCCAAATAACCCCGCTAAGCAGGGATCCTCCCAGGTCCATCCATGTACTTTGCGGGGACCCCGTAAATGTATACATTCTTATATGTCAAAAAGCCCGGAAGA
This sequence comes from Paenibacillus sp. J23TS9, assembly GCF_018403225.1. Classification (NCBI taxonomy): domain Bacteria; kingdom Bacillati; phylum Bacillota; class Bacilli; order Caryophanales; family Paenibacillaceae; genus Paenibacillus; species Paenibacillus sp. J23TS9. Next base: position 389,218 of record NZ_BOSG01000004.1, read on the forward strand.
TGAATTCTTCCGGGCTTTTGTTACTCCCCCCTGCTCAATAAGAAGTTGGCTTTTGATTGATGCCTAGGGAGCGGAGGAGCCGAATTGTTCTGAAGAAGCGCAGCGTTCGCCTTTGTCAGCGGATTTCTACATTTGCAACTACTTCATTCAAGAAATCCGGGGACAACAGCGACCGGAAGAATGATCCGCACCGCAGCGGTTTCGCACGCGCCGGTCAACAGCTAACCTTTTGATGAGCCCACAGCTAATGAATATCCTTTTTCTTAAACCTGCCACCCTTAACGTCATGGATATTACCAACCGCAAGAAACGCGTCCGGGTCCCAGTCACCGACGATCGACTTCAGTTTTGCTTCTTCAAGGCGGGTGATGACAACGAAAATTACTTTTTTGCTGTCACCTGAGTAGGCACCCTCACCCTCCAGATAAGTCACGCCGCGTCCAAGACGCTGGGTCAGAGCATCACCAATCTCTTTGTATTTGTCACTGATGATCCATACAGATTTGGATTGGTCGATACCTTCGTTGGTGATATCAATCACTTTAAAAGCGATGAAATAGGCGATGAGTGAATACATGGCATTATTCCAGCCGAACACAAAGCCCGCACTGGTGAGAATGAACACGTTGATGAACATGATGATCTCGCCAACGGAAAAAGGGGTTTTCTTATTGATCAGAATCGCGACGATTTCACTACCGTCTGTAGATCCCCCTGCACGAATAACCAGGCCTACGCCTGCTCCAAGAATCACACCACCGAAAATGGCGGCAAGGAGCGGATCAAAGGTAATGGGTTTTACAGGCTCAAGCAGTGCCGTTCCTACGGACATGACAATTACGGCTCCGAGAGTTGAGAATGCAAAGGTTTTACCAATTTGCTTATAACCGAGAAACAGAAAAGGAATATTGAGTAAGGTCAGAAAAATACCAAGCGGCAAATGAAAGAGGTGGGCTAACATAATGGAGATACCGGTAATTCCGCCATCGATAATACTGTTGTTCACCAGAAAAATTTCCAGTGCGACAGCGACCATACTCGCTCCGATCAGCATGGCGATGATGCGCGATAAAATCCTAAGCTTAGAAGTCGGTGCGTTAAGCGGTTGCTGCTGTCCATGCGGAAGTTTGGCCCTATCCGCAGTTTGGGCATTAGAAGATCCAGCCATCGAATTCCCCCGATTCTTATCAATTTGGTGTGAATATAAACACGAAAGCGCCATGAGAGGAAAGAGAAGCACTAATAAATGATCCTCCATCAAGTCTTTTCGTGATAAATGTTCTTTATTATTATATCATAGTTTCTGTCTGAGTATTAATGGGATGGGAGATATTCTATCATGAGATCATTATTTTTATTTTTAGCTGCCGGTCTGGCAGAGATTGGCGGAGGTTACCTGGTATGGCTTTGGATTAAGGAGTCCAGACCTTGGTGGTATGGATTGGTTGGCGCTTTGGTGCTGATTTTGTACGGTATTATCCCCACACTGCAGCATTTCCCCTCTTTCGGGCGCGTTTATGCCGCGTACGGTGGTGTCTTCATTGTACTTGCCCTCCTATGGGGATGGGGGATCGACAAAAACACCCCGGACCTGTACGACTGGATCGGGGCTGCATTTTGCCTGGTAGGCGTTTCTATCATCCTGTGGGCTCCCCGCTCCTGAAGGAGAAGGAATAGGAAACGGAACGAAACTACAGGAGTGGAGATAACATGCGGCAGAGCATTTCTGCTTTTTTATGTAAAAATGCCCGCTCCTGAAATTCCTTCTTCATTATTTCATGACTGACCCGCATATCCTCCTCAAAGTCCGCAGTGAGCCGGTCGATTGCTGACTGTTCGAATAACACGGCGGTAAGCTCGAAATTACAAAAAAAGCTGCGCATATCCATATTAGCGGTACCCACCGAAGCCAGCATATCATCCACGATCATCACCTTTGCATGAATGAAGCCCTTCTGGTATTGGTAGAACCGGACTCCGGCCAGCAGCAGCTCCTCCACATAGGACAGCGAAGCCAGGTGGACCAGCCTTGAGTCCGATCTCCACGGAATGATAATTCGCACATCCACTCCGCTGACAGCAGCTGTCTTCAGTCCCTCATAAATGCTCGGATCCGGAATAAAGTAAGGCGAAGTGATCCAGATTCTTTTTTTCGCAACGGAAATGGCTGAGAAGCATAGCTCCTGAATCGCATTCCAGTTCTGATCGGGACCGCTGCTGACAATCTGAATCTGTTCGCCCGCTTCGCATTCATGCTCGGGAAAGAGCGCAGGATCGACGATCTTTTCCCCTGAAGCCAGCTGCCAGTCATTCAAAAACACGTTTTGTAGAAAATAGACGGCATCCCCTTCGATCTTCATATGCGTGTCTCTCCAGTAACCCATTTTAGGATATTGCCCCAGGTAATCATCCCCGACGTTCATCCCGCCCACGAATCCCGTCGTTCCGTCCACCACAATGATCTTCCGGTGGTTCCGGTAATTGATGCGCCGGTCGATAAAGGCCAGCAGTGGCGGGAGGAAAAAATGAAACTCCACTCCTGCCTCCTTAAGTTTGTTCACAAACTCCCGCTTCAATTTGTAACTGCCCAGTCCATCGCACATGAAACGGACTTTGACGCCTTCCTTCGCCTTGCGGATCATGATCTCCTGAAATTGGGTCCCAATGACATCATGCCGGAAAATATAAAACTCGATATGTATATGCTCTTTCGCCGCTTCCATTGCCTTCAGCATGGCACCAAACGCTTCTTCCCCATCCGTCAGCACCCTACTGGTATTACAGCCTGTGATCGGGCTTTCCGATAGTCGTGACAGCAGATTGAACAGACGCTCCTGATGCTCGAATTCGGGATTATGCATCTCTTCTATTTTCTTGACCGTCACCGCCTGGCTCCACAGTATGGAACGCATTTGGCGGAACAGCCGCGAGCCCCGGGTACGTACCCTCCTGCGCGCCTTATAATCCTGAGCTACAAAATAGTAGACGACAAAACCGATAATCGGGCAGCAGAAAAGAATAAACATCCATGCAACCGTTTTGGAAGGATTATGGAACTCGAACAGCAAAATGGTAGCGATCTGAAAAATAAAAATAATTAGTGCGAACAGCAGCCACACCATAGGGCAGCCTCCTTACCGGAAAAATATCGCCGATCGGTTATTTATCCATCATTCACCAAACCAAGCCTTCTTTATTCAATACTTACCCTCAAGAGCGCCCGGCAGACGCAAACGTAAAATGGTAACATTTTAGACATGTTCCGAGCGTTCGTCGAATACATAGATTATAAGACAAGTATAACGACGCTACAGAAAGGAGCTGCCATGAAAAGTGCAACCGCGAATCGACGTATGACACTTCTGGTCATGCGGGATGCCCAGCATTCGGTGAAGCAGATTCATCTGTCCAAACCATTGATGTTGGCTGTACCCGCAGCCGCGGTCCTCTCGCTGTCCGGTCTCGTTCTTGCCATGCAGGCCCATTCCTCCCAGGTGATTACCCAGCTGGAGCAGAAGGTTAACCTGGAAAACGTGAAGAACCTTCAGCTTCAAGGCTCGGTCAACAGCCGCGAGCAATCTATCGAGCGACTGCAAAATGAAATTATTAAGCTTTCGTCCCAGGCCAAGGATATGCAACTAAAAATGGAGCATGTGGATGAGCTCGAGCAGCAGCTGCAGCAGTTTATCGACAAACACAGCACAAGCATGTCCACGGATGATTCCGCTGTTAAAGCGTCTTCCCTGTCCTGGGATGCTTCAGAGCATGTCGGGGGCGAGTTCATTGCCGTGCATGAGAATGAAATGCTGGATCTGGCCCAGGAGACGAAAGACGACTTTCAGGAAATGCAGGAGCTGCTGAAAGCAATGGAAAGCCAGGTCCCCCACACGCTGAAAAAAGCCCAGGAAACCCAGACGCAGATATCAGGTAACCCCACGTTATGGCCTACCTCATCCCAAGTGCTGACATCAAGCTTCGGCTACCGGACTGATCCTTTTACAGGTAAAGCCGCCTTCCATGCAGGTATTGATATTGCCGGCGAGAACGGTGGTCCTGTCTATGCGGCAGGTGCCGGCAAAGTGGTCACAGCGGATGAAAGCGGCGCACGCGGCCGCTATATCATTATCGAGCATCCGAATGGGCTGCAAACCTGGTATATGCATCTCAGTAAAATTCAAGTGGATGTGGGCGAATCGGTAGATAAAGGCGAGCAGATCGCCCTCCTCGGCTCGACCGGCCGCAGTACCGGTCCGCATCTTCATTTTCAGGTGGTCAAGAATGATAAGCCTATTAATCCACTCCCGTATATCCGTCCGGAAAAATCCGAATTGAATTAAGGAGGTCCTATGTTGAGCAGATCCAAAGCATCCAAAAATGCGTTTATGCCTACCGATTCCCTAATCGGAAGAGGAACCGAGGTTGAAGGAGCTCTCGCCTGTGAGGCTAATGTGCGTATTGAGGGCAAATTCAACGGAGTCATTGAAAGCCGCGCCTGCGTCACGATCGGGGAGCATGCTGTTGCCCGCTCCGATATCAGCGCCAGGGAAGTCGTTATTGCAGGAAAAGTCTATGGAGATGTGCAGGCGGAAGGCAAGCTGACGATCACCCCGACCGGCCAGATGTTCGGAGACGTGCTCGCCGCCTCTTCCCTCGTGATTGCCGAGGGTGGTATTCTCAATGGTTCCAGCAAAATGGAGCCGAAGAAGGATGAACAAGCGGAAGCATTGCCGGCTGTTGATGTGCATCTTTTGGAAACGGAAGCAGGCTGACCATTTTGCCCCATGCTGCCGGGAACTTTATTTTGCATAGAAAAAAGCCCGCCGCAGCGGGGTGTGCAGAATCAAACACACTCCGTTCCACGGTGGGCTTTTTTGGAACCATCAGCGTCTTATGCAGCGACATCCCTTTTCTTGAAGACATACCAGGAGATCGCCATAAAAACGATATAGTACACAGCAAGCACAGCAAGTGAGAAGCCCAGCGTAATTCCTCCTGGTCCCACATCCGACTGCAGATAACTCGTGAGGTCCATATGCGTAAAAATCAAGTACTTGGCCCATGTATAACGCTCAGGACTGAACAGAGTCATAAAAATCCCTTTGGTAAACATGATGAACAGCGCAAGTCCGATCGCGAGGCCTCCGGCACGAAATACCGTTGACAGCATAAAGGCAATCGCGACCGTAATAAACAAATTGACATAGTCGCATAGAATATATTGAAGCGTGAAGACAAGTCCGCTTTTCCCTGACGTGAACATATTGCTATCCACGCTGCCGGAGAATAAGAGACTGGAAACCAGAAGCGAGACCCCTGTAAGCAGTAATGTGCAGAGCAGACTGAACAGGATAACCGATATATATTTGGACAGCAGAATTTTGGAACGACTCCACGGTCTGATCAGAAGCAGCTTGATGGTTCCCCAGGAAAATTCGCCTGCCACGGAATCGGCTGCAATAATCACCGAAAAGATCGTACACAGGAAAAACGTAAAGGTTGAGCTGAGGATTACGCTGTCCCAAATAGAGGTTGCCCCTTCAGAGTCCACCATCGAAAACAGCAACGGAATCACCAGATTAACGACGACGAGAATCCCAAGCATCACCCAAGTCCGGACGCGCCGGTAGATTTTCATATTTTCATTTTGTACGAGACTGAAAAAATTACCCAATTTGGTCACCCCCCGTCATTTCCAGGAACTGTTCTTCCAGTGAACGGGTAACGGTATGTATGCCATACACCTTGATTCCTGCCTGCACCAGTCTGGCATTTATCTCGGCGATCTCGTCCCGGGTAAGCTTTAAGGTGATCATGCTGCCTTGGATGCCAGCGCCTTCAAGGATCGAGAGCGCCTTATTGGGCTCATCCACGAGGAACCCTGTTTCTATCGCTGCCGATTGACCATCCACACTGCGGTCTTTGAGCGAGCGCACATCAATCAGTCGGCCATTTTGTATAATCGCCACACTGTCGCACATCAGTTCCATTTCGGACAGCAAGTGGCTGGAGACGAAAACGGTAGTCCCTTCTTCATGGCATAAAAGGCGCAGATAATCGCGAAGCTCCCTGATCCCTTGCGGATCCAGTCCATTCGTAGGCTCGTCCAGAATTAGCAGCTTCGGCCGGTGAAGAATGGCCTGGGCTACCCCCAAACGCTGTCTCATCCCAAGTGAGTAGGTCTTCACCTTGTCGTGAATCCGGTTATTCAGTCCTACAAGTCCGACCACTTCTTGAATTCTGGCCTCAGTAATGCCGGTCATCATGCGGGCAAAATGGCGCAAATTCTGATATCCTGTCAAAAACTTGTACATCTCCGGATTTTCGACAATGGCCCCGACATTGGAAACCGCCGCCTCGAAATGCTCCTTAATGCTGTATCCGCAAATTTTGATATCTCCCTGACTGATTGAGGTCAAACCGACCATCATCCGAATCGTCGTTGTTTTCCCGGCACCGTTGGGTCCAAGGAATCCAAATACCTGTCCGGGCGGAATGTCGAGCGTAACATCTTCTACCAATGTCTTGGAAGAGACCTTCTTCGTCACACCCTCCAGCCGAACCACTGGTTCATGCTGCATTCACTTCACTCCTTTTCGCTTGGTTATCGCCTCATTGTATCATATCCTTTTGGCATATGCTCCATATACTGGAATCTCGTCTCTTTTTCCCCCTGCGTATAACAATTTTTACAATATCCCAAAGGAACAATGGTACGATAATATCCCGTCCGGAAAATAACCATTGTATCCGACACAGGCACCTTTCTCTCACAGCACAAGCAATAGACATACTGCTGATCGTTCATCAGAACCAACTTCCTCTCCTTTGGTATGAAACAAACGCAAAGTGTATCATTCAGCTTATAAAAGTTACGATTTGTATCATTAACAGAAATCTACAACAATCATGGATTGATGTCAAGATATTCTGTACGAAAAACCCTGAACCTCCATGGATTGGTCGTCCAGGACGGTTCAGGGTTTGACTTTTTTTCTATTGCAAATGCTCTTTAATCAGATTATGGATTCTGCTGCGTTCCTTATCACTGACGGAGTAGTACCAGATTCCCTTGATTCTTTCTCCTTCACCGCTAATCTCAACCTGTTCAATCTCCTTCAGATCTGTACGGTAATTTGTAAGAAAGGCCTTCATATCATCAAAGGTAATATCCGTCTTAACACTGTCTCCCACATCGCTCAGAAGCGACTCTATCTTGACCACATTCGTAATTTTCAACGAGTTTTTAATCACCTGATTCAAGATTTGCCGCTGTCTTGTATTTCTGCCCATGTCGCCGCGCGGATCATCGTAACGCATCCGGGAATAGAGCAGCGCTTCTTCCCCATTCAAATTCAGATCCCCCTGATCAAACTGATGCCCTTCATAATAGAAGGAAAAGGGATTGTTTACCTCCACGCCTCCCATAGAATCAATCAAATGGGCGAAGCCTTCCATATTCACTTTGATATAGTAGTTCACGGGATAATCAAGAAAATGCTCGACGGTTTTGACCGACATGCTCACGCCACCGAACGCATAGGCATGATTGATTTTATCCACGGTGCCATGTCCGACAATCTCCGTCCGTGTATCCCTCGGGATGTTGAACATGAGAATACTCTGCTTCGCTGGATTGACAGTCAGGAAGATCATCGAATCTGAACGACCCCTATCATTTTCCCGCTGATCGACACCCAGGACCAGCACAGTAAAAGGCTTCTTCTCCTCCAGATTGATGGGCTGCACGGTTGTCTTGACAGAGCTGGGCTGTACGCTCGCATCCTTGCCAGTGCTAGTCACTGCCGTATTCGGAGATGAATTCCCCTCCTTGCTGACTGGCTTCGGCTGAACTGCAGCATCCCTGCTTTCATAGATCTGATGGGCCGTGGTTTTCACGGATTGATAAATATATGCTGCATAACCGGCCACGCCCAGTACGACGACAACAAAAGCAGACGTGAGGATTACAACCCATTTTTTCATGAATCAGATTTTCCACCTTTCTGTTCAAGCTTTGCTGAAAACAAAGGAAAACTTGTGGTCAGTAGGCATTATCCGCTCCGAAAAGTACCTTAACGGTTTTGAACATAATAATGATATCCTTCATAAGGGATTGATTGCGTATGTATTCGAGATCGAGCTCCACCATTTCCTGAAATCCCACATGATTTCTGCCGCTGATTTGCCACAGCCCCGTGCAGCCAGGCACGACAAGAAGTCTCATCATGTCATATGAGGTATAGTCGTCAACCTCCCTTGGCAGCGGGGGTCTTGGTCCCACCAGACTCATATTCCCCATGAGCACATTCAGCAGCTGAGGGAGCTCATCCAGGCTTGTTTTTCGGATAAACCGCCCCACACGGGTAATCCTTGGGTCATTTCTCATCTTAAACATGGCTCCGCTTATCTCATTCTGATCCATCAGCTTCCCAAGCATCGTCTCGGCATCACTGACCATAGAGCGGAATTTATACATTTTAAATACCTTTCCGTTCTTTCCAACCCGCGTTTGAGCAAAAATAACGGCGCCTTTAGGATCTTCAGCCTTAATCAGGAATGCAATCAAGAGCAGCAGCGGCGACAACAGCAAAAGCCCGAGAAGGGAAAAGCATACATCCTGAATTCGTTTACTAATCAAAAATAAATTTCGGTTCTTCATTTCAAACAGCGGAATTGCTTCAAACTGACGGCCGGCTTCCAGGGTATTTTTTAACGGATTTATACTGTTCATGAGGATCCTACAGGGCAGTGGTATTAATTAGAAGAATTTTTCGGGGGAGCTTTAGTTCGTCCAAAACGGCTTGTTTATCATAAATATTCACACTGCTCAAGATCCATCCCTCGCTTAATAGATTCCTATTCCCGATTTATACGGCTATTTTGCAAAACCTCCGGCAAAAGCACTATGCAGCCCTTTGATAAATATAGTAAAATGACTTTATCCCATGCACTGCACTTTTTAATTACAGGATTTGAGTGAAAATCCTACGTAAAGACATCAAAAACTTGCCCGCTGCCTTTATCATTCAAGAATTCCATGTAAAAATCATACTTTTGAATGCTGACTCTGCCGCCGCCCATTACGGAGCGGGTTATTTTTTTTGCTATGTTCACCTCCCCGTGCTCTTCGGGCTCAAGGAGAACCCCATATTGCTTGGCCTCCGTCAGGCTGTCTTCTTTCCAGAGCAGTTTGCCATAAGTCCGGCATATGGGCTGGCCCTCACAGATGATATCGAAGCAGAGCCGTATTTCAGGCACAAGCGGGAAATTCAAATCACTGATGAATATGAGCATCCTGGATTCAATTTCCCATAGAACGACCGGACGGGAACGATTTAAAACGATGGAAGTTTCACCAATTTGATAAATGGATATGTACATTTGCAGATGTATGCCGTATGCCGTCAACATATTCATTGCTTCGACCCTGCCTTATGGTATAAAAGTATGAATATTGAACTACACTGTTTATTGATACATATTGTTTACCATAGATACAAATAGTATCGATTACATGTTCACTTTACGATACAAACTGTAACAAGTCAATCCCTTTTTAAACATATAGACCTATATTTGATACAATTCGTTACTTTTGCTGAGCAACCATGCAGGCAATTGGAGGAGGTTTATTCATGAATCATGATAATCGCATCGCAGAATTGCGGGATCAACGAGGATGGACTCAGGAAGAATTAGCCCAATCGATCGGCATCACGAGAGCCGCACTCTCCCACTATGAAAAGAACCGCCGCAAACCTGATTTTGAGATTCTCACCAAGCTTGCCGATAAATTCGAAGTAACCATAGACTATCTGATTGGCCGTACGAACCAATCCAACCGGGTTATGGATCAGGAAGTTCGTGATTTTGTAGATCAATTGGAGCTTTCTGACGGGGATCTGCTGGAGCGGTTTAATCTAATGGTAGACGGACGCAGTCTTACAGAGGAAGAAGCTAAACGGTTTATTGCTTTTGTACGTATGGAGCGTTCCATGAAATAAACAGAAAAATACCTCACAGCATTAGAGCTGCTGAGGTATTTTTAACTTCCGCTAAATAAGGAATGGATTCTTTGAACGTACGTCGATTACTTCTATTTATTTCTATTGATCCTGTTGTTTGATGTAGTTATGCCAGCTTTCGGGGTGTATCCCGCATTGTTCCAGCACTTTCAGGATATCCAATTGTTTTTGCGCCGGAAGCTCACCATTGGACCGGGCCTCGGTACCAAATTCCTTCTCATCACTCATCGAAGATACCCCTCGCTCCACTCATCAATTTAACAATATAAGATCAGAATGCTGTATTGATTACCCTAAAACAGGTCATTTAGAACCTGGACGGATAGGACTTTTTTATTATATCTCAAGTGCTTTTATGATGCTGTCGTCTGATGGAAAGTTTGTCTTATAAATCCGGTTCTATTTTTGTCGAAAAAAATGGGCCTGCGATTTCAGTCTCCATAAGGAGTTAAAATCGCAAACCCATTTTTGGTCAAGCCTGCATGTTCATGTAAAATTTATGACTTAATGACTGCCAGCTCTGGCCAGCTCACGCATGTTGGCTTCAAACGCGGCCAGCAGAGCCGCTTCTCCGGTCAGTCCTTTTTCTTGTACCTTGCGGATATGCTGAATCATTCGTTTGTAATCCTTCGGAATAACCCTTACGAATTGCTGCAGGCTCTGACCCCAGTCCTCCAGAACCTTCTGCCCCATCGCGCTTCCAGTAGTGGACACATGCTTCTGAATCAGCTCTTTCAGTTCTTCTGCCTCTTCAGCTTCTTCCACCCGCTCTAGCAGCACCATTTCCAGATTGCAGCGCTGAATGAAGGTGTTCTCCGGATCATATACATAGGCGATACCACCGGACATCCCGGCAGCAAAGTTGCGTCCTGTGCCGCCAAGCACAACCACGCGACCGCCTGTCATATATTCACAACCATGGTCGCCAACGCCTTCAACGACAACCGAGGCACCGGAGTTACGGACTGCAAAGCGTTCACCGGCAATCCCGTTGATGTAGGCCTCTCCGCTTGTTGCACCGTAGAATGCAGTATTACCGATAATTATATTTTCCTCTGCCTTAAAGGTTGATTTTTCCGATGGCTTCACAATCAGCTTCCCGCCGGAAAGCCCCTTGCCTGTATAGTCATTGGCATCGCCTACAACCGTCAGCGTCATTCCTTTCGGAACGAATGCCCCGAAGCTCTGGCCAGCGGTACCTGTAAACGTAAAGGTAATGGTATCTGCCGAAAGTCCTGCTGCTCCATATTTCCGTGTTACCTCGCTGCCTAGAATCGTGCCTACTGCCCGGTCTACATTGGTAATCGGTAGCGTGCCCTGAACAGCGGCTCCGCTCTCAAGAGCAGGGGCAGCCAAATCAAGCAGATGACGAATATCCAGTGTTTCTTCCAGACCATGATTTTGAGTTTTACTGTTGAAGCGTGTGCTTCCTTCCGGCATTTCCGGGATATGCAGCAGTGCGGACAGGTCGATGCCCTGCTTCTTCCAGTGCGTGTTCACCACATCGGCATCCAGGCAGTCGGTGCGCCCGATCATTTCCTGGATGGTGCGGAATCCGAGCTCAGCCATCCACTCACGCAGATCCTCAGCCACAAATCTCATGAAGTTCACGACATGCGCCGGGTCCCCCATGAAATGCTTGCGCAGTTCCGGATTCTGGGTTGCGACGCCCACCGGACAAGTATCCATCTGACATACACGCATCATGATGCAGCCAAGGGCAATCAGCGGTGCCGTAGAGAAGCCATATTCTTCTGCTCCGAGCAGCGCTGCCACGGCCAGATCGCGGCCGTTCAGCATTTTACCGTCCGTCTCCAGCACGACACGGTCACGCAGATTGTTCAGAATCAACGTCTGATGCGTTTCCGCAAGACCCAGCTCCCACGGCATACCTGCATGGCGGATTGAGCTTTGCGGCGAAGCGCCGGTGCCGCCATCATAGCCGCTCACCAGGATAATGTCGGCTCTGCCTTTGGCTACGCCTGCGGCAATCGTGCCCACACCAACCTCGGATACCAGCTTCACGTTAATGTTCGCACGTGGATTCGCATTCTTCAGATCATAAATCAATTCCGCCAAATCCTCGATGGAATAGATATCATGATGCGGCGGCGGTGAAATCAGACCGACACCCGGCGTGGAACCGCGGACCTCGGCAACCCAAGGGTACACCTTGCGTCCTGGCAGCTGGCCGCCTTCGCCTGGCTTCGCACCTTGAGCCATCTTGATCTGGATTTCATCGGCATTCACCAGGTAGTTGGATGTTACGCCAAACCGGCCTGATGCAACCTGCTTGATCGCGCTGCGGCGGGAATCACCATTCGCATCCGGAATGTAACGTTCAGGATTCTCTCCCCCTTCACCGGTGTTGCTCTTGCCACCGATGCGGTTCATGGCAATCGCCAAGCTCTCATGCGCTTCTTTACTGATCGAACCGAAGGACATCGCGCCTGTTTTGAAACGGCGCATGATGGAGTCGATGGGCTCAACCTCATCAATAGATACCGCAGGTCCAACCGGCTTCAGCTTCAGCAGCGAGCGGATGGTCATCTTCTGCTCATTCTCACCCTGCACCAGCTTGGAGTATTTCTTATAAACCTTGTAGTCTCCAGTACGGACTGCTTGCTGCAGTAAGTGAATGGTTTGCGGGTTGAACAGATGCTCTTCTCCGTCCTTACGCCACTGATATTCACCACCGGAATCCAGTACCTTGTCGTTTCCGTCTTTTTCTGTAAAAGCACGGTTATGATGGGCAAGCGCTTCAGCCGTTACTTCCTCCAGACCGATACCGCCGATACGTGAAGGCGTGCGTGTAAAGTATTGCTCTACGAATTCCTCTTTCAAGCCAACCGCTTCAAAGATTTGAGCCCCGCGGTAGGATTGAATTGTAGAAATACCCATTTTGGAAAGTATTTTAACCACGCTCTTGGTCGAGGCTTTAATATAATTTTTCACAGCTTTCTCATGCGTTACGCCGCGCAGCAATCCTTGACGGATCATGTCGTCCAGCGTTTCAAAGGCCAGATACGGGTTGACCGCACTGACACCATAACCAAGCAGCAGCGCGTAGTGATGCACTTCACGCGGTTCACCGGATTCGAGCAGGATGCTCACCTTCGTGCGCGTCTCTTGACGAATCAGGTGATGATGCAGGCAGGAAACGGCCAGCAGCGCTGGTATGGCTGCATTTTCACGGTCCACGCCGCGGTCGGACAGAATCAGGATGTTATGACCCTTGCGGATGACCCGGTCAGCCGCTTGGCAAAGTCCATCGAGCGCCTGACGCAGGCCTTCGGCCCCGTCAGCTGCCGTAAAGAAGATTGGGATCGTCATAGACTTGAAGCCAGGACGGTGCACATGACGGATTTTTGCAAAATCCTCATTAGACAGAATCGGCGTATCCAAACGGATCTGGCGGCAGCTTTCCGGCTCCGGATGCAGCAGATTGCGCTCCGGTCCAATGGTTGTCCCCGTCGCCGTAATGATTTCTTCACGAATCGCATCAATCGGCGGGTTCGTTACCTGAGCAAACATTTGCTTAAAGTAATTGTACAGCCGTTGAGGCTTATCGGACAGCACAGCCAGCGGAGCATCATAGCCCATCGAGGCGAGTGCTTCCATACCGGTGGAGGCCATCGGCTCCAATACCTTGCGCAGCTCTTCGAATGTATAGCCAAAGGCCAACTGAAGCTGTGTTACATTGTCATGCTTCGGATTCGGAAGCTCAGGCGCATCCGGCAGCTCATCCAGATTGACCAGATGCTCGTCAAGCCATTCACGGTATGGCTGTTCGGAAGCAATCAATGCTTTCACTTCCTCATCGGAAATAATGCGTCCTTCCTTGGTATCGACAAGCAGCATTTTGCCTGGGCGCAGACGATCCTTGTACAGTATATTTTCAGGAGCAATGTCAAGGACACCCGCTTCGGAAGACAGAATAATCAAGTCGTCCTTGGTCACATAGTAACGGGAAGGTCGAAGACCATTACGGTCAAGGATTGCTCCGATCTGCACGCCATCCGTAAACGCCATAGCGGCAGGTCCGTCCCAAGGCTCCATCAGCGTGCTGTGGTATTCATAAAATGCCTTTTTGGTTTCTCCCATACCTTCGTCGTTGTTCCACGGTTCAGGCACCATCATCATGGCCACATGAGGAAGGGAACGTCCGCTCAGGTACAAAAATTCAAAGGTATTGTCAAACATCGCGGTATCTGAGCCGTCCGGATTAATAACCGGCTTCACTTTGTTCAGATCAGCACCGAAGACATCACTCTTAAACAGGGATTGGCGGGCGTGCATCCAGTTCACATTACCGCGCAGCGTATTGATCTCGCCGTTATGAATCATGAAACGGTATGGATGAGCTCGCTCCCAGCTTGGGAACGTGTTCGTACTGAAACGGGAGTGAACCAGCGCGATCGCAGTCTCCACCGTTTCGTTTTGCAGATCCAGATAGAATTGGCCCACCTGTACCGTGGTCAGCATGCCTTTGTATACAATTTTCCGGCAGGATAAGCTTGAAATATAGAAGGTATCCCCTTCCGGCATTCCACCATACCGGATATCGAGTTCGACGCGTCTGCGGATGATGTACAGCTTGCGTTCGAAATCAAGATCTTCTTTCAGGTCGCTGCTGCGAGCAATAAATACCTGGCGCACGTACGGCTTCGCTTCCTTCGCCGATTTGCCCAGCATTTCATCATAGGTCGGCACTTCCCGGAAACCGAGGAAGGTCTGGCCTTCTTCCTTAATAATCTGAATCAGCCGGCTCTCATGAGCCTCACGAACGGCCTCATCATGGGAAAGGAACAGCATGCCTGCTCCGTATTGACCCGGCTCAGGAAGTTCAAATCCGAGCTTTAGTGCCTCTTCGGCAAAAAAACGATGTGGAATCTGCAGCATAATACCGGCTCCGTCACCGGAATTAGGCTCACTGCCTTGGCCGCCGCGATGTTCCATATTTTCCAGCATCGTCAACGCCTGACTGACAATTTCATGGGAAGCCCGGCCCTTGATATGAGCAACAAACCCCATGCCGCAAGCATCTTTTTCAAATTGCGGATCATAAAGTCCCTGTTTAGGGGGAAGTACCGTATGTCTCATGGAAAGCAACCTTTCTATCTTCAGAATGAATAATGACTTAATTCCGGGTACGACAAACACAACCCTGGGCGAGACGACATTGGCTACAAGAACAAAACAGTGACTATAATTGGGGAATGGGGTAAACATACAACAGCGGACAACCTCGTTGTTATGGGGGAAAGGTTATTCATCTTAATCATCGATATTTATTCAACAAGAATTGGTTTTATTATTTTAACATTGCCCTCTGGGTCTGCGCAATTTAAAGTTTTTATGATCCTGATAAATATTGGTTTGCACTGCCGTATTAAAGTAAGATCAATTAAATAATACATTAAGTGAATAAATATTCATTGCTATGGCTTATTTTTCCTTATTTTATTTCCTTATTTAATAGTAGAAGAAATACAATTGATTTATTTTTCAACAGATAAATAAAAGGGTTATCCCGAAGCCACTATGGCTTGGGATAACCCTTTTTTCACCTTTGTGTCTATTATGCGGACACGCTCGGTGCTTGCTGCTGATCAAGAATGCCTTTATGCGATTTCATGGAGAAGTATACGAGCGTCAGGGCCAGGAATACAATGCCCACGGCGCCGAGTACAGCAGCTTGCTGCCACATCAATGAGAAATCGCCGGTAGATATAACCGCTTTGAAGCCTTTGACACTGTATGTCATTGGCAGAAGCGGATTGAGGCTCTTCATCCAGTCTGGAATCAGCTCCAGCGGGAAGGTACCTGCACTGGTTGTCAATTGGAAGATCAAAAGTACGATGACAACAAAACGTCCAGGCTGATCCAGCCAGGTAACAATGGCTTGAATCATAAACATAAAGGACAAGCTCGTGATAAATGTAAAGAGATAGAATAGCGGAACGCTCTGTACATCAAGCTTCAATCCGTACAAGATGACGAGAGCAGACAATAAAGATTGAAGCACACTCATCAATACGAAAGAGAATGTCCGGCTGATGAACCGGTTGAAGCCGGAAGCACCCATCACAGATGTATCTCTCATTGGAATAACAATGGTACTAATCAAGGCACCCACAAACAACCCTAGAGACAGGAAGTACGGCGCAAAACCTGTTCCATAATTCGGTACATTGGAGAACTTATTCTCTTGGATATGAACAGGTTCCGCAAACATTTGGAAGTTCTCGTCACCGGCTTTAACTTCACCCGTTTTCTTGGCTGCTTCATTCAGCTTAGAGGCCAGCTCTCCGGAACCGTCTTTCAGCTTGCCGAGTCCTTCTGTCAATTGGCCAGCCCCGGTATCAAGCTGCTTCGATCCATCCGCTAAGACAGATACGCCGCTGCCGAGCTGGCTCATACCGCCCTTCAGCTTGCCTGAACCATCGGCGATTTGGGCTGCGCCGCTGGATAATTGCTTGCTGCCGTTAGCCGCGTCGGCCAGCTTCGTGCCGAACAGCTTCATTCCGTCTTCCAGCTTGGATTGACCTGCTTCGAGCTGGGCTGCTCCTTGAAGCAACTGCTGCTGTCCTTGATGCAGCTGATCCACACCTGTTGTCAGCTGCGTTGCTCCTTGGCTGAGCTGGGTCGCGCCACCGGATAGCTGCTGCAATCCATCATGGAGACTGGAGGCTCCGCCAGAAAGCTGCTGTTGAGACTTATGCAGCTGCGAAGCTCCTTCGCTGAGCTGCTGCTGCCCTTGATGCAGCTGTTCGCTGCCTTTGGCTACTGCCTGGCTTGCCGCGATCAGCTTTTGCACTGCCGGGTTTTGAGCAAGCTCCGGACTTGACTGAGCTAACTGCTGCAAGCCCTGTGCCACGCCTTGGGCACCCGATGCCACTTGAGCCCCGCCAGCTTCTGCGGTTTTCATGCTTTCGGCCAGCTTGGCGCTGCCTGCTTCCGATTGCTTCAGCCCATCCTGAAGCTTGCCGCTGCCATCCATTGTCGATGCCAACCCGGCTTGAAGCTTGCTGCTGCCGTCTACTGCGGATTGCAGTCCCGCTTTCAATTTTGCACTGCCGGCTTCAGACGCGGTCAGTCCGTCTTTTAATTGTACGGATCCCTGATGCGCGGAGACAACGCCATCTTCCAGCTGCTTATGTGCTGAACTCAGCTGACCCAGACCACTTGCCAATGTCGATGAACCTTCCTTCAGGCTCAAGGCGCCTTTTTGCAGGTCACCTGCTCCATTAGAAAGTGGCTGAATACCTTCCTGAAGCTTAACCGTGCCTGCCACCATTTTGCTCAAATTCTCTTTCAGCTTGGCAGCTCCTTCATCAAGCTTTACAGCTCCGTCTGAAATGTCGGATGCCCCGCTGCCTGCTTCACCGAGGCCATCTGATACGGTTTTGATTTGATCGAACAATGTCTTGGAATAAGCTTCGGTTACTTTCTCGGATACCTTTGTTCTGATTTCTTTTACGGCTGTTCCGCCGATTTGCGAAGCCAGGAAGTTATACCCTTCATTCGGTTCGAAGATGATTTCGGAAGGCTGCGGATGCTCATCCAGTACTGTCGCGGCTTTGGATGAAAAGTCTTCAGGAATGACAATCGTCATATAATACTTGTCTTCCTCCATCCCCTTCTCCGCTTCCTCGCGGCTTACAAACTTCCAAGCAAAATCATCGCTTTTCTTTAGCTCATCAATAAGCTCTTCCCCAACATGCAGCGACTGGTCTCCATACTCTGCACCGGTGTCCGTATTGACAACCGCCACTGGCAATTGATCCATTTTACCGTAAGGATCCCAGAAGGCTGTCAGGAATAATCCGGCATACATAACCGGAATACAGAGCACAGCTACCATGGAAATAAGCAGCTTCCGGTTGCGGACCGTCGCAGCCATATCCTTGAAAAATACAGATATTGACTTCATGAATGTTTCTCTCCTTATATTCTCTATTGTTTCTCAATACTAAATGACCGTTTTGATCAATTGGTCACTTCAGAGCTAATAAAAACTTCCTTTTCCGGCCGCCTACTTAGGCTGCTCGTACTTGGAAGCATGGTCTGCCCCGCTATTTTGATGTGTATGCTGCTTCAGGAAGACTCCGCCAGACCATCTGCTAAAAACAATTGGATATAATGATGAATTTCGTCCTTGCCAAGTGGTTCCCGTATCTGATTAAAATCGGAAGTCAGAGCAATATACAGCTTGAACATGACAATGGCAACCACTTGCGGATCACAAGGTTTGATTTCTCCATGGTCAAGCGCAGAGGCGATTTCCCTCTCCAAATAATCCAAAATTACACGCTCCAGCTTGGCAATCCCTTCCCTGGCTTTGAGCGTACCGACATCCCGGACCTCTTGGGACAGCTTGATGAACAGCTCATGGTCATCTCTGAATTCCAGCAAAGCGTCCAAGACCCTGTACAGGTTCTCAAAAAAAGTATGCTCCCGCCTGATTTTACTCTCGGCAAGTCCTTTCATCTCCACGATCACGCTGTACAAAATTTCATCAAACAGTTCTTCCTTGTTGGTGAAAAATGTATAGATGGTCCCTTTGCCCACGTTCGCAATTTTTGCCACCTGATCCATCGTCGTCGCCTTATATCCAAACAGGGCGAAAGACTGCGCTGCCGCTTGAAGGATTTGCTTCCGACGATCTACCGCAGGCATATCCTTCTCCTCCTTTCCTTTAGATTATTCATTCATCGTAATGACCAGATTTCCAATCCGGTCATATGGTCAATTCATACTTTATCACGTTCATAGACTGCTGGCAACCCCTCCCAGACATTTTTTTCAGAATCTTTTCTTTTATTTTCACACACCCGTTTTCCATCCTGCAGAATTGACGGCCGTTTATAGATTTTTACCATATCCTCCTGTAAGATAGAGGAAGGAAAAGTGGGTGAAAACATGCGGAAAAAGAGAGTGCTGCTGCTGTCCGAGGGCTTCGGCACAGGCCATACGCAAGCAGCATACGCACTGGCGGCCGGGATGAAGAGGCTCGACCCCAATCTTCAATGCCGCGTCATCGAGCTCGGTAAATTTTTAAATCCGAAGATGGGTCCCTTAATCCTGTCGGCATACCGTAAGACGGTCAGCAGCAGCCCCAAACTGGTTGGGATGCTCTACCGCAAGCAATATAATAAATCGCTCAACCGGCTGACCAAGCTCGCCTTGCATCGGCTCTTTTACACGCAGGCGGCTCAGGTCATTAAACAGCTTAAACCGGATTTGATCGTATGTACGCATCCTTTTCCCAATGCTGTGATCTCGCGCCTCAAAAGGCAGGGGATACCTGTGCCGCTCGTTACACTAATTACGGATTATGATGTCCATGGTACATGGGTTAATAAGGAAGTTAATCAATACCTGGTGTCTACATCCAGGGTCAAAAACTTGCTGTTACGCCGGAATGTTCCTTCCTCATCTATTCAAGTGACCGGCATCCCTGTTCACCCGAATTTCTGGGAAAGAGCGGACAAGGAACAGCTGCTTCAAGAGCTTGGACTTAGACGCATGCCGACAGTTCTGATCATGAGCGGGGGCTGGGGCGTTTCCTTTAACAAAGAAATGATAAATCTGCTGATATCCTGGGCGGATCAGATACAGCTGATATTATGCACAGGCAGTAATGAAAAACTCCTCCACAAAATGAAAAGCAGTCCTGTACTCAATCATCCTAACATCCACCTGCTTGGATATACCAACCAGATCGATAAATGGATGGATGTCTCCGATCTGCTCATTACCAAGCCCGGAGGCATGACATGCACCGAAGGCCTGGCCAAGGGCATCCCGATGCTGTTTTACGAAGTGATTCCTGGCCAGGAGGAAGAAAACGGCCAATACTTCGTGGAGCTTGGAAGTGCGGAAATGATCAGCTCCCCTGCTGTCCTGGATCGCTGGCATCATCGTCTGATTCATGAATATGAGTCTGTGGAAAACAGCAGGCTGAAATCTCTGGTTAGTCCTGAGCCAGGCAGCGAGCCATTTCATTGCGCGCAGCAGGTGTACGAATTATTACGACAGTGGAGTCCGCAATCTTCTTCCGGAAGCAGCAGGCTATAAACTCGCAAAAACAGCTCCCTCCTAAAAAGGAGGAAGCTGTTTTTTTATCACACCGATGAGCCCTTTGCTTTTAACCAAATCACCATTCTCCAGCATATAGCTGCTATACAAAAAGTTAAGCCGGGCAGCCAAACGGTTCTCCCCATTCATGGCACGCTGCAGTATGCGCTGAAGCTCAGGTTCCTGCGCACGGTCCAGCAGTTCTGCATAGAGTTCGGCGGCATCAAGCGCATCGAAGACAGACGCTTTAAGTCCTGACACATAATCTTTTGGCGGCTCCACTTTGGTGAACACCGGATAACAAGCGGTTAAATGATAATACAAACGCGTCCAGACTGCGAGGCGTTCCTTCTGTTTCAATTCCACACTCCTGCTGAAATGCATCCGGTGTTCTGGAGGGGCTAGATGCAGTAGGCGCTGTGCGTTGATCATGGAACGATACTCTGCCTGAATAACATACTGCAGGTGGTGAACGGCGATTGTACCGCTTCCGTTTGTCCGGTAGTTCATCGGGGCTCCCGCCTTTCCTGTAGGCCTATTCAATCATAGTATATGCCCAGGATAGAGAGTGGTGTTTGCTCGGCAGCCTCAGATTTCGAAGCTCTCCCCCGCCTTCAGTGGATATCCCTTAATCCCTTCCTGACTGAGCCGCTCACAGAAAAGAAGTCCATCCTGATGGATGCCCGAAAATGTATTGTAGTGTACCGGCAGCACCTTTTCCGCGTTCAGCCACTTGGCCGCCAGCAATGCATCCTCCGGTCCCATGGTCAGCGCATCTCCGATCGGGAGAGCAGCAGCATCAATTTTGTTCATTTCACCAATTAAACGCATATCACCGAACAACGCTGTATCCCCGGCATGGAAGAAGGTCTTGCCACCCATCGTCAGCAAAATGCCTCCAGGCTCTCCTGCATAAATCCATGAATCCCCCACCGAAACTGAGGAGCTGTGAAAGGCCAGCGTATATTTTACTTTAAAACCGTCAAATGATTGGCTCCCGCCGATGTTCATGCCATAGGTTTGGACACCTTGGCTCCGGCAGTATTCCGCCAGTTCAAACACAGCTATAATCGGGCATTCATTCGCCTTGGCAATCTCGATGCAGTCTCCAAAATGATCCGCATGTCCATGCGTCAGCAGTACAGCATCCACATGAATATCCTTTGGCGAAACTCCCGAAGCGGGATTTCCCGTCAAAAAGGGATCCATAATAACACTTCTGCCTTCAGCCTCTACAAGTACACAAGAATGGCCGTAATACGTAATTTTCATGAATGTGGCACCTCCTACAATAAATTACCCAACATGAACCGGATTGATAAGAAAAACCTCAATCTAACCCTATCATATCTAATTGGAATTTATTTGTAAAAAGAGTGGTTCCCGATCCGCTTCTCAAATGTGCGCGTATGATGTACCGTCAGATCATCTGCCAGCTTAAGGGAAAGAAAATAATACGTATCATCCGTCACCGCCTTCTTGCCGTTCAACGCTTCATTGGCAGCATGAATACTATCCTGGTTCGGCTTCACGCGATCAAACCGTCCGTTAGCCACAGGACTGAACTGATATTTTTGATATATAACCTTTTTAATGGTATTGGGAAAATTGGCTGACCGCAGCCGATTCAAGACAACATTCGCTACTGCAACTTTGCCTTGGTACGGTTCGCCTTCTGCTTCTGCCATAATAATTCTTTGCAGCAGGAGCACATCATCAGCGGATACATTGTACTGCCAGGTCGATTTTGCCTGTTCCGATGGACTTAGCAGTTTGGTCCGGCTGAAGAATAATTTTTTAGGGGGAGTAAGCTGAGGATTCAGCTCTTTCTGATGAGTCGCCTCCACTTTTTTCACCTTCGGTTTTGCGTTCAGCTGCTCAATTTCCAGCTTCGTCTTTGCCTGTGGCGATTTCGCAGGAAGACTTTCAATAAAAATAACCTTCGATTTATTTTTCCACGAATTCAAATTATTTACATTTTGAAAACGCAGGGGCAGTCTGTCATGGGATGATTGTGACGTAATCTGTATATTCGCCGGTTTAGCGGCCTTGACTTCGGTCTTGCTTAAAGAAATCGAATCAAAGCGATTCAGATTCATACTGCTTTTATTCTGCAATTTATTGGCCTGTTCATTTTGAAGAAGCAAACAAATCGCAGAGAAACACACTAGAAGAACTCCGATAAGCAAAGCCATCCAGCGGTTTTGTCGTAGAGTGTACATATTTCTCCTCCTATATTCCGGCACATTCCCTTCTTATGTAACCGAAAATAGAGGGTTTGAAAACCCAAAAAAAATTTTCGGTGACTTGCTGCATCCGCGAATACGAGAGTAAACGGAAAAACATAGGTACTTTTTTACAACATCAACAGCTTCGTGACGGCACAATTTTACGGTTCACAGGATACGGCTAAAGGGAAAAGCTATTGTTTTATGTGCAGGAATTTTTTATATGACTAAAAATAAAGCTTGAAAATATCAATCTCCTAATCTTCCATGCGGAAGGATTCTAGTATCTCATACATTGGACGATCGTGCAAATGCGTGGAAAAAAGTACAAATTCGTTTATAGTCCAGAAGGCCTCCCCCTCTTCTTGCCCCTTGAGCGCTGTTTGCGGAAGTAATGAGGGCACTGAATCCAATTGAAAAGGCTCATTTCCCGTGTATTTTCGGGCAATTGTGATATGAGGATGATAGGGACGGGACTCTTTCACAAAACCGAACTCCTCCATTCCAATAGTCACAGCTTCCTGCAGTTGATTGAGCATATGATTGTAGTCAATTACTCCAGCCCAAAGCACTTTTGGGGAGGTCCCAACACCAAAGATACCGGCTTTCCCAAACTTAAGTTTAAATGGATGGAATTGGTGAGCTATGGTCTGAAGCTTTTGCGAAATGGCTGGTACGCGGACTGGTTCCACATCTCCTAGAAACTGGAGAGTGATATGATAATCCTCCCTGTGCGTCCATGTTTTGAAAGCAAATTCTTGCTGATAATGTTCTCTCCATTCCTCCAGCTTGGACTTTAGATCCTCAGATAATTTTATCGCTATAAACAGCCGGAGCGGCTGCTCCTTTATTTGCTTATCCATGTAAAATATACCCCTTTCGAAAATTTTCCTTCTATATAATAGCCTCATTTTAGTATATCCCAAAAATGCCTATGTCCTCCAAAAATATAAGACCACAGGAAAAATTTCCTGCGGTCTGTGTAATGATCATTTTTATCCGAATTGTGCTTGATGCAGTCTTGCATACACGCCCCCGCTTTGCAGGAGTTCCTCATGGCGTCCATGCTCGGCGATTCCCTCTTCCGTTACGACGATAATCCGATCAGCATTACGGATGGTAGCCAGTCTGTGCGCGATCACAAGCGTGGTCCGGTTGACCGCCAAGATTTCCAGCGCCTCCTGGATAATTGCTTCTGTCTCGGTATCGAGGGCAGATGTCGCTTCATCCAAAATTAATATCGGAGGATTCTTAAGAAACATGCGTGCAATGGCCAGTCGTTGGCGCTGTCCGCCAGACAACTTCAGGCCGCGCTCACCAATAATGGTATCAAGCCCGTCCGGCAGTGACGCCACAAGGGATTCCAGATGAGCTTTTTGCACCGCATCCAGCAGATCCTCTTCGCTCGCATTCAAATCCCCATAGGCGATATTTTCACGGATCGTCCCGCTGAATAGGAACACGTCCTGCTGTACCATACCGATCTGTGAGCGGAGCGAATGCTGGGTCATTTCGCGAATATCCATCCCATCAATCGTGATAGCTCCTTCTTCCACATCGTAAAAACGCGGGATGAGGCTGCACAGAGTTGATTTTCCGGCGCCCGAGGGTCCGACCAGGGCTACCGTTTCACCGGCTTGAACCGTCAGGTTGATATCCTCCAGAATCCGTCTGTGATTTTCGTAGCCGAATGATACGTTACGGAATTCAATATCACCGCGAAGCTGCTTCACTTCCACCGCATTCGGCTGATCCTTAATTTCAGGGTCGGTATCCATCAGGTCACAGAAGCGTTTGAAGCCTGCCATCCCCTTAGGATAGCTCTCCATCAAGGCATTGATTTTGTCGATCGGCTTCAGGAAAATATTGACGTACAGCAGAAAAGCAACCAGTTCGCCGTAAGTCAGCTTATTCTGATAAGCAAACCAGGCGCCGCAGATCAGCACGATCAGCGAGATCAGTCGTGTCAGCATATACATCCCCGAGACACTAAAAGACATGACCAAGTACGAGTGCAGCTTGGCAAGACGGAAACCGGCATTGCTTACGCGAAAACGTTCGATTTCAAACTCTTCGTTGCCAAAGGATTTGACGACCCGAATCCCGGAAACGCTATCTTCAACGCCGGCATTCAGCTCCGCAATATTGCGGAACATTTCCGAGGATGCATGGTTCAGCCTCTGATTAAAAAATACAATCAGCCATACGATAAACGGCATGATGATGAAAGTGATTAAGGCAAGCTGCCAGTTGACCGTCCACATGATACAAAATGCCCCGAGAAAAGTCATGACGGCAATGAACATATCTTCCGGCCCGTGGTGGGCCATCTCCCCGATATCAAAAAGATCATTGGTCATTCGCGACATCAAGTGCCCTGTTTTTGTGTTGTCAAAATACTTGAATGACTGCTTCTGCACATGGTTAAACGCCTGCTGGCGCATATCCGATTCGATATTGATGCCCAGCTTATGCCCCCAGTAGCTGACGATAAACTGCAGCCCCATGCTGACCAGATAGAGGGCAAGCAAACCGCATCCCGCTGCGATAATCGTACCCCATGCTCCATCCGGCAGCAGCTTGTCCACCACCCACTGGACTGCGACCGGAAATCCGAGTTCAAGCAATCCTGCTACCACTGCACAGCCAAAATCGATCATAAACAGTCTTTTATGCGGACCATAATATGCCATGAACCTTCGAATCAGACCCGAATTTTGACCTGCAGCCTTTCCTGCATTTTGCATCATACGCTTGCTAAGCCTCCACATCTATATGTAAGTAACCTGATTATAGCGTAAAGACCAAAGTTGGAGACATACCTTTCGCGATAAAATGTTTATATAAAAAGATCCCCTTCTTTTCATGGCCTGTTTAAATCTGGTATTCTAGTAGGTAATAAATAAAGTACATAACACAGAATGAGGAGGCTTAAGCATGAAACAGATCGTATGTCTTCATTCCCTGACACCGGAACAAATTCATCAGATCGAGCAGGCCGCCCCCGGCTTTGAAATGATTGTAAAGAATAAGAAGGAGCTCGACCAACAGCAGATCAAGAACGCGGAAATCATCGTCGGTTGGTCGAAAACGATTGCCGAACATGCCCTGCAGGAGGATAGTAAGCTGAAATGGGTGCAGACTTGGTCTGCGGGTGTGGATACCCTGCCTTTAGAGCGATTAAGGGATCGGGGCATCCTGATCACCAACTCCAGCGGGGTGCATGCCATTCCGATTTCGGAAAGCATATTTGCTATGATGCTCTCCTTCTCCCGTCAGATGCATATCGCCGTCCGCCATCAACTGCAGAAGAACTGGAAATCGGATCTGGCCGTTCCGGGACACAGTACACTGGGCGAGATAAACGGCAAAACATTGGTTATCGTCGGCGTGGGAGAAATCGGCCGCGAAACTGCCCGACTGGCCAAGGCTTTCGGCATGCATGTTATCGGGGTCAGACGCTCGGATAAACCGGAGCCGAACGTGGATCAAATGTTTACGATGGATGGCTTGCATGAGGCTCTTGGTCAGGGCGATTACATTGTGAATGTGCTGCCGTTAACGGAGGAAACTCATCATATGTTTGACTCCGCAGCCTGGAAGGCAGCCAAAAAAGGCGCATGCTTCATCAATGCCGGCCGCGGGCCGACGGTTGATACGTCCTCGCTAATTGATGCCTTGAACAGCGGACAAATCAGCGGTGCTGGTCTGGACGTATTTGAACAGGAGCCGCTCCCATCGGACAATCCGCTGTGGACGATGGAACAAGTGATCATTACTCCGCATGTTGCCGGAAGCAATGACCGTTACACCGAGCGGGTGGTTGATATTTTCACGGAAAATGTTAAAGCCTACGCCCAAGGGCAAAAGCCGCCGCGCAATCTGGTTGATTACGAACGGATGTATTAATAATAAAAGCCCCAGTCTCTCATTTAGAAGAGACCGGGGCTTTCCTATATTAAGCCTCGCACAGCCACACATGGCGTACAAAGCTACCCTTCCATACCTTGCATTCAACCTTGATGCGGTAACCCGCTTCTTCGATCCGGCTCCGTACCTCTTCTTCAGTGGATACGATCACCGCCCGCGGCGCCAGACGATGAAGGCTCGCCAGCATACGCTTCTGCTCTTCCGTTGGCAATACCGAGCAGAGATTGTAGGGCATATCTAAAATCGCAGCATCGAACGGACCATCCAGTTCATTCATATCCCCCAGCGTAACCAGCTCCACAGGATAACCGTAGTGCTCCAGATTCGTTCTTGCTCCGCGGATGGCAAGAGGATTGATATCTCTTCCCCGGATGTCCAGCCCCATGGACAAGGCTTCAATCAGCACATTGCCCATCCCGCAGCAAGGGTCCACCGCCCGTAAACCTTCTGTATCCGGCGCCATAATATTAACCAGCGTTCTGGCTGTGGCGGCGCTGAGGCCCGTGGAATAGTTCTGCGGTTTATGGATATGCGAGTGCCATGTCCGCTGCGGATAGTGACATATGCCTAGCAGCCAGGTCCCCTGTATAGAGATCAGCCCTAGCGTAATATCCGGCTTCCTCATATCAGCCCTTCCCTGAATCCGGCTTCCGACGAGCCGTTCAAATGCTCTCTGATCCTCATAAGGATAAGGATCACCTGATTTGATAAATATCACTTTGAAAGTTTTTTTGTCCTCAACAAGCTGTCTCAAGCTTGCGTGCTCCGCAAGCTCTTCCACTGAGTTTCCGCTAAGCAGCACATCCATACGCAGAGACAGGAACGGACTGCGGTCGGGATCGATATCCTGTTGACTTAGCAGCAGTGATTCCTTCCGGTATTCCTCGCTGCTGCCAAATAATGCCCGCATCTCCATACTGCAAAGCTCCGCTTCCGTCTCATGGCTGGCATACGTATAGAGATAAACCATGTGACCGTCCGCCAAGTCCTGTTGTACATGTTCTTTCATGAATAACCTGTTCCTTTCCAAGGCCAAATGAGCTATATATTATTCACTCCTAAACAGCAGGAGGCAAGCATTCGGTAAGAATCAAGCCGCTTCCGATAATCCTGAACAGGGGTAAATACAAGGAATTCATCGCATTCATAGACGCCTGCAAACATAGCGAGCCGCTCCCTTACCTGCTCCGGTGTGCCGTATACAAGCCGGTTTTGTGGTTCACCACGTACTTCTTGTTCTCCCGGCCCGCTCCGTTCTGGTCCCGGCAGCTTAGCTGCCCGCAGCAGATGCTCTGCCTCCTGCTCCGTCTCGGCACAAATAACCCCAATCGCCACCATCATGCGCGGCTTGTCCAGCAGAGCAGAAGGATGAAAGCTCTCACGGTACGTTTTCAGCACCTCGGCACCGTCACGTTCGCTCATAAACTGCCCAAAGACATAACCTGTGCCATACTCGGCAGCAAAACCTGCACTCTTGCTGTTCGTGCCCAGCATCCATAACTCCGGCTGGATCTGTGGAAAAGGTCTGGCCTGAACCAGCTGTTCTTCATAGACATATCGGTCATCCAGAAGCTTAATCAAAGCCCGCATCTTCTTCGGCATATCTGCGACATTCTGCAGAAAGTTACCGCTAAGCGCCATCGAAGCATGGGCTGAGCCGCCAGGCGCGCGACCGATCCCGAGATCAATGCGTCCCGGATTCAAAGCAGCCAGCAGGCGGAAGCTCTCCGCGACCTTCAGCGGGCTATAGTGAGGCAAGAGCAGAGCGCCTGTCCCCAGCCGGATCCGGTTAGTCTTCGCTCCGATATGTGCGAGGAGCAGCTCCGGTGA
The DNA here is from genome assembly GCF_018403225.1 of Paenibacillus sp. J23TS9. Lineage (NCBI taxonomy): Bacteria > Bacillati > Bacillota > Bacilli > Caryophanales > Paenibacillaceae > Paenibacillus > Paenibacillus sp. J23TS9. The sequence goes on from NZ_BOSG01000004.1 coordinate 417,314, forward strand.
GGCACAGGACAGATTCTCCAGATCATGATGCTCAGCTGCCCAATAACGCGAATAGCCCCACTGTTCCGCCGAAGACGCAAGCACCACTGCCTCCTGAAGCGCGGTTTCATAGGAGACCTCTCCTATTCTTGGTACCAAATCCAGCACGCTTAAGCTTATTCCCGTCATGATTTCAGCCCCTCTCACACAAACCGATTATGAAACCTCTATTTAATCCAGATCGTAAATGGACCCTACCTTTAGTCCGTACAATTCATTATAGATCTTTTCCGCAAAGGCGTCCGTCATGCCGGCGATATAATCGATGACCATGTGCTCCCATGTCCAAATCGGGCGGCTGCTAGCCTGATCCCTCTCGTAGCGCTGGAGCCAGTCGGACGGAATAATGGATTTGGATGTGACAGGATCGAGAAAAGCATCCCAGAGATGCTTAATCATCCACTCGCTCCGTTTTTGCAGACGCTGCACGCGCAAATCCCGGATCATGGTGACCCAGGCAAAGCTCTTCAGGACGCTAACGGTACGAAGCATATCGAGATTTTCTTCATTGTCCTTGATAAACGTAACCTTTTTCCAGTCCCCATCTTCGATGACTCCAAGGTTACTGACGAACAGACTTACCCAGAAGGCCTTGACCTCGCGCCGAGTCCGGGAATAATCATGCTCGCAGGAAGGCAGCTTATCATTCCAGACCTGCAAGAAGGAGGTCATGACCTCTTCTACTTTGAGGCGGATGCGGTCCGCGTCCCAGCCTTTCCAGAAGAAATCCTCCAGCGTCATGATCTTCTCAATAATCAGGCGGATAATATAAGGATCATGCAGAAAATGCTCATGCACCTCAATCTTCCCAGCCTTAATCCCATCTTCCAGATCATGCGCGGAGTAGGCAATATCATCGCATAAATCCATGAGCTGCGATTCCAGCGTTCTTTTATCGGAGGGAATGCCCCAGTCCTGGCGGATCTCCGAAATATAACTCCATTCATGCTGGTAGAGGCCCTTCTTACTCAACGTACCCGGGAACGGATATTTGTTAATCCCCAGCAGCACCGCGTCGGATAAATTAAGCCCATCCACGTTTTCCCGTTTTTCCAGAAACATAATCAGCCGGAAATTATGCGCGTTGCCTTCAAAATGCTCATATTTATGCCGCATGCGGATGCGCACATCCTGAATTTGTTCGGAGTTCATATATAAGCCTTCAACCGCTTCTTTCGTCTTATCCTTGATAAGCTGATCCAGAATGCCGTCCAGCACTTCTTCACCCTTATGTCCAAAAGGCGGATGTCCAAAATCATGGGCAATCGCCGCGCATTCCACGACCTCCGGATCGATCACAAGTCCAGGATTATCAGCCATCTCTTCCGTAACTTCAGGATATGCACGCACCAGACTTTTGGCCGCTTCGCGGGCAATCTGCGCGACTTCGAGCGAATGTGTCAGGCGTGTGCGGTAATAGTCACCGGTCCCCGCGCCAAAAACCTGAGACTTGCCCTGCAACCGGCGGAATGTCGGTGAATGAATCAGCCTTGAATAATCCCGTTCATACGTAGCTCTGGACGCATCCAGTCTGGTTTGTTCAGGGTACTGACGGTGTTCTCTTTTCTCTTTGATATTCATATACAGCACTCCTTGGCTCCAGTTTTTTATTTTTTTCATTATAAGACATTTCGAACCCGCTGTACTTGTAAATTTATAAACGCGTGATGCTTCTTCTATTCGATAATTGCTTTCCTATCATAAATCTGCACAAAAAAGCCGCCTTTCAGACCGTTATCACGGTCCGCATCGACGGCTAATGGATACACAGATTGTAAAATCAGTCCAATCATTCCATTACGGCTCCTGGTTCCAGTTCCACAATGTGACTTTTCCAACGCGAATACCGGACACCGCAGGGTCATTTTTCAGCTTTAGAATTTCTTTGGTAGGGCCGGTCACAACGGCTCCATAGATTTTAACCCCGTTCTTCTCCACATAATCAAGAGTATCGCTAATGTCCACAAAAGGAATCAGATTTCTCGCCGCTAATTTATGCTTTTCCAGAATGCGGAGGGTATTGATAAAGTTCTCATTCCTTAGCTCTCCTGAGCCGTAGGGGTCTACACCAGGATATGAAGTTGAAGTAGTGCTCATTGAGGTGAAGAGTCCCGTTTTTTGTTTTGAACTACTCGTGACCTTCCCATCGCCAGGATGCCATACGGGGTACGATGGAAATCCAATTGGGCTGACCACCATTCCGTAATCGCGTTTTGCCGATCCCTCACCATTGTCTACAGCAAACCAGAGCGGATCAAACGGTTTGCCCTCGAACAGCTTCAAAAAATCATCTGTTGAATATAGCTGTTTGTAAGATACATAGGCCTCCGTTACCGTGCCTTCAGGCAGCTTCTCCAGCCTTTTCCATTCTGCACCACTGTCTATGGCTTTATATCCTGGATATTGAAAAAGAACTTTTCCGATTGCTTCGGCATCTGACCAGGAGAAATCATATATTCGCAGCCAGCTGAATAGAAATGATCCCGAGAAATCTCCTACCTCAAGATTTTCATCTCCCACGCGTTTCGTCATTTTCCCGGTTGCCTTCATATTAAAATAAGTCCCAGCATTGCTGCTCAGATTAACTTTGATATTAGGATATCCGACAGCGATAGCCGACTCCACCACATCCTTGTTCACTTCACTACGATCCGGGCTCCCTGCTGAAAAGTAAATCGCGCTCCCGATCGAAGACAAGAACGTAAACCATATAAACAAACTGAATAGTGTTAATACCGTGCCAAAACGCGCCTTCCATTTCCCTCTTCGGAGCAGTCTCGCTTCCCGCTTATGCATTTTCTTCTCTTCAGCAGATAACTTACCGTGCCCCGTGTTCTTCTTGTCTTCCTCACTGTCCAGCATGTTATCCAGATAGGACTGGTAGACTTCCATCTTCTCCAGCTCCTGCTCCAGCTGTAGCTTTTCCTCGTCCGGCAGCTTTCCATCCCGGTAATCCTGCAGCTTTTTTCTGAAATCATCGCTCATTCTGATCGTTCCTTTCCCGGATCTTCCGCAGCTGCTGCCTGGCCCTAAACAGCAGAATTTTAAAATGCGATAGTGCAATGCCCATAATATCCGCGCTTTCCTGGTATGAAAACTGATGCAGATCATATAAAATCAAAGCCTGCTTCTGCAGATCAGGAAGCTTAGATATCCAATCCTGCAGCGTATCCCTGGCTTCCTTTTGCAAAATGACCGATTCAGGTTCCTTCCTGTCATCATCAGGCAGATTATGAAAAAAATCATCCGACGACGTGATACTTCGGCTTTCTTTACGCTTCATATCAATAAAGGCATTGTAGGCCACCCGGAAGAGCCAAGGCTTGATCTTCTCATCCTTGTAATTTTCCAGATGCAAATAAGCCCGGTAAAAGGTCTCCTGTACCAGATCCTCTGCGGCAGCTTCTTCTCCGCAAAGGGTCCGTAAATATCGGTACACTTCAGGCATATATTTCCGGTACACGCTTTCGAGTGTGCTGCGCTTCATCATTTAATCCCCTCAATAAAACCACGTTTCAACCAGACAATAGTTACAGACTTTTGGAAAATAATCTCAAAAACTTATCAGATCCTTACCACTTCCACCTAAATGGCACGGATTCCTCCAAGAACAAGATGGGCCAGGACAGACGAACAGGACACAAAAAAGCAGCCCTCTACCTCATTGTGAGGTAAAAAGCTGCTCTCTGCTTACTCATGTTTTAATTTTTCATTCTTGGATCCAGTACATCCCGCAGGCCGTCCCCGAGGAGATTGAAACCGAGCACCGTCAGCATGATCGATACACCCGGAAAAACGACCGTCCAAGGTGCTTTCTGAATAAACTGACGGGAGTCGGACAGCATTTTGCCCCACTCCGGCTCCGGAGGCTGAGCGCCGAGACCAAGGAAGCCGAGGGCCGCCGCTTCGATAATCGCCGTCGCAATGCCAAGCGTGCCCTGCACGATGATCGGCGTCAGGCTGTTCGGCAAAATATGGCTGAGGAGAATACGCATATTTTTCATTCCAATCGCCTTTGCCGACGTGATATACTCTTCATTCTTCAAGCTGAGCACCTTCGCCCGGACCAGCCGGCCGTAAGTTGGAATGTTAACGATCGCGATGGCGTACAGCGCATTTTGCAGCGAAGGCCCCAGAATGGCCACGATTGCAATCGCGAGCAGGATGCTCGGGAATGCCAGCAAAATGTCGAAGAGTCTTGAAATGACCATATCCGCCCATTTGCCAAAGTAGCCCGCAATAATTCCCAGTGCCGTGCCGGCTGCAATGGAGCCAATCACCGAAAAGAAGCCGACCCAAAGCGAAATTCTTGCGCCATACAATACCCGGCTGAACAAATCGCGTCCGAGATCATCCGTTCCGAACCAATGGGCCGAGGATGGTGCCTTCAGGCGGTCCATCAGCTGCTGATCCTTGTAATCAAAGGGTGCAATCAGCGGCGCGATCAGGGCAATCACAATGAAGAAAATAATAATCATGAGCCCGATCATCGCGATTTTATTTTTACGAAACGCCCTCCACGCATCACGCCAGGGGCCTGACACTTCCTCCATGACTGGAGCGGCGGCGGAGCTTGGTTTAACCGTAACTTCTGCCATGTTCTTCCCCCTTATTTGTATTGGATGCGCGGATCAATCAAGGCGTACAGCAGATCCACTATCAGATTAATAACGATAAAAATGAATGCGATAATAAGAATACCGCTTTGAATAACCGGATAATCACGGGAGCTAATCGCTTCGAAAATATAACGGCCCACACCCGGCCATGCGAAAATGGTTTCCGTCAGCACCGCTCCGCCGAGCAGCGAACCCGTCTGCAGACCGATGACGGTCAATACAGGAATGGACGCGTTCTTCAGAGCATGCTTATACACCACGAAAAACTGGGATAAGCCTTTGGCTTTGGCTGTACGGACATAATCGGATTTCATGACCTCGAGCATGCTCGAACGCGTCATCCGTGCAATGATCGCCATGGGAATCGTACCGAGCGCGATGCTCGGCAGTACCAGATGCTTCATGACCGTCCACAGCTGATCCCATCTGCCGGCAATGATGGAATCTATGATGTACAGATTCGTGACCGACTCCACCGGATCGCGCTGGTCCATCCTTCCAATGGAAGGGAGCCAGTGCAGTTTAATGGAGAAGATCCACTGTTCCATCAGACCAAGCCAAAATATCGGCATGGAGACCCCAACCAGTGCGATCACCATGATAATGTAATCAAACCAGGAATTCTGCCTCCATGCGCTGATAATACCGGCATTCATCCCTACAAACGTTGCGAACAGCATACTTGTGAAGGTCAACTCCAGCGTAGCTGCAAGATACGGCATGATCTCCTTCGCAATCGGTTCCTTTGTCCGGACCGATTTCCCCAAATCACCTTTGGCCAGATCTCCAAGGTAGGTAAAATACTGCTGCAGCCAGGGCTTATTCAGCCCCAGCTGCTGGCGCAGCGCCTCCTTGGATTGCTCGGTGGCCTTTTGGCCGAGAATCGTTTCTGCCGGATCACCGGGAATGGCATGAATAATGGAGAATACGATAATGGTCATTCCGATCAGAACCGGAATCAGAATCAACAGGCGTTTCAATACATATGAGCTCAAAGCAATTCACCTGCCGATTATTCAAAGTAGATGTTGCTGTAGGCTTCAGTACCTGTTGGCGACGGCACATACCCTTTCAGATTGGCTTTGGCGGCCAGAATTGGCGTGGTATGCACAAGCGGAATCCATGGAATATCTTTTTTGATGATTTCCTGAGACTTCTTGTACAGCTCTACACGCTTGTCCTGGCTAACTTCCTTCTGAGCTTCAATCAGAATTTTGTGAAGGTCTTCATTCACATAGAAGCTGCGGTTGTTGCCTGGGATGGAATCCTTATCAAGCAGCGTATAGATAAAGTTATCCGGGTCGCCGTTATCGCCTGTCCAGCCCATCATGTAAATATCGTCCTTGGCGCCTGCTTTCGTATCATCCAGATACGTTGCCCACTCCGGAGATTGAATGTTGACTTTGACTCCGATTTTTTCGAAATCCGCCTGGATTGCCTCTGCCACCTTCTTGCCATCCGGCATATAAGGACGGGATACCGGCATCGCATAGAACGTGACCGGATCAGGCAGCCCATTTGGATAACCTGCTTCTGCAAGCAGCTTCTTGGCGGTGTCCAGGTTATAGTCATAATCCTGAATGCTGTCATTATGACCCCATAGCGTAGGCGGCATTGGATTCACGGCTGGTTTAGCCTGTCCTGCGAAGAAAGCATCAACAATACCTTGTTTGTTCACCGCATGGCTGAGCGCCTCTCTAACCTTCACGTTATCAAACGGTTTTTTCTTCAGGTTAAAGCCGAGGTATGCGATGTTGAAGGATGGCCGGTTGATCTTTTGCAGATCGCTTTTGCTTTCGAGCACGGACAGGTCATCCGGGTTCAAATCCTCCATGATGTCGATTTCTCCATTTTGCAGCGCATTGAATCGTGCGGAATTGTCCGGAATGGAACGTACGATAACCTTGTTCAGCTTCGGAAGCCCCTGCTTCCAGTAGTTCGGATTCTTTTCCAAAGTGATGGAATCATTACGTTTCCATTCTTTAAATACAAATGGCCCTGTGCCGACCGGCTCGCTTTTAAAATTCTCTTTTTTCTCCTTGATCGCTGCCGGGCTCCCGATGCCAAAACAGGTCATGGCGATATTTTGCAGGAATGGTGCCTGCGGCTGGGCAAGCGTGAACTCTACCGTATTCGTATCCACAGCTTTCACGTCCTTAATGACCCGGGAGCCATCAGGACCAAACATGGAATCATAATAGTCGAAGGAATCGCCTTCGAATTTGAATTCGCTCTTCGGATCACTCCAGCGCTGGAAGTTGAACACGACGGCCTCTGCGTTAAAGTCCGTGCCATCATGGAACTTGACCCCCTGGCGCAGCTTGAACGTATACTTCAGACCATCCGGGGATACTTCCCAGCTCTCTGCGAGTGCGGGCTGAACTTCCGTTTCCCCTTCCTTATACTCCAGCAGCGAGTCGAACACCTGATGTCCGATCTTCAAGGATTCTCCATCCGTGACAATGGCTGGATCCAATGCTACCGAATCCCCGCCGCGCCCAAATACCAGTGTATCCTGCGTCTTTTTCTCCTCTGGCTTCGGATCTTCTTTCTTCTCCGTGCTGTCTGTCGTCTTCGGTGTCTCGGATGCCTGCTTTCCGTCGCTCTTGCTGCCGCATCCCGTAAGCGTAAATACCATCACCATCGTCAGTGCCAGGAAAACGCTCGTCCATCTCTTCATCGTTTTTTTCCCCTTTCTTTTCTTACAGATCGAATAAAAAGTGTTTATATGCGGGACTTTGCATAGGTTCGATTGAACCTTTCATTTGCAAAGCCTCAAACAGCAGCTATAAGCCGCATGAAACCGAAATCATCACTACTGCCTGCTGGATAACTCCGGGGTATACAAATGGCAGGCCGTCATATGCCCGCCTCCGGTATCCAGAAGCTGAGGACGGACCTCACTGCACACCTTCATCGCCTTTGGACATCTCGTATGAAAAGCGCATCCGACCGGCGCATTGGCCGGACTCGGCACTTCCCCCTGCAAAATAATCCGCTGCCTTTTCAAATCCGGATCAGGCTCCGGCACTGCGGAGAGAAGCGCTTGGGTGTATGGATGCTGCGGTGTATCATACAACTGATGCTTGTCCGCAATTTCCACGATTCGCCCGAGATACATGACGGCAACACGGTCACATATATGCTTCACCACACTGAGATCATGCGCGATAAAAATATACGTTAGCTTGAACTCACTCTGCAGATCCTGCAGCAGGTTAATGACCTGTGACTGGATCGATACATCCAGCGCGGACACCGGCTCATCCGCAACAATCAGCTTGGGCTGCAGGGCCAGTGCTCTGGCGATGCCGATCCGCTGCCGCTGCCCTCCCGAAAACTGATGGGGATAACGGTGCAGATGCGTCCGTGTTAGGCCAACGACGTCGATCAGCCGCTCAATCCGTTCCTGCCGCTCTTTGCGGCTTGAGATACCGTGAACAATGAGGGGTTCCTCCAGAATGCGCTGCACGCTATGCCGCGGATCCAGCGAAGAGAACGGGTCCTGAAATACAATCTGCATATCCCGGCGCTGCTTACGCATGGCCTCCATGGACAGACCTGTAATCTCCCGACCTTCGAAAAGAACCTTGCCCTCACTTGGTTCAATCAGCCGCAGAATCGAGCGTCCGGTCGTGGATTTGCCACAGCCCGACTCACCAACCAGACCGAAGGTTTCGCCCCGGCGGACGGAAAACGAAATATCATCCACGGCTTTTACATGTCCCAGCGTTTTGTTCCACAGTCCTTTACGGATAGGAAAATACTTTTTCAGATGCGAAACCTCAAGCAGTGTCTCACTCATACGGCATCCTCCTGCGGGGTTTCATGGAGCCAGCATCTGCAACTGTGACCGGTTTCCTGCTCCGTTAAATTTGGTAGCGCTTCCAAACATCTTTGCATGACATGCGGACATCTTGCGGCAAAGCGGCAGCCCTGCATATTTTTGCTGAGAATCGGCACATTGCCGGGAATGGAATACAAACGCTCCCTGGTCTCATTCATACGGGGAACCGATTGAATCAACCCCTGGGTGTACGGATGAAGGGGATTTTTGAAGATGTCATGCACGCTGCCTTCCTCCACAACCTTACCGGCATACATCACCGCTACCCGGTGGCACATTTCAGCGACCACGCCGAGATCATGCGTAATCATCATGACAGCCATGCCCTGCTCTTCATTAAGCCGCCGGATCAAATCCAGAATCTGAGCCTGAATCGTTACATCCAAAGCGGTTGTCGGCTCATCAGCGATCAGTACTTCGGGACTGCAGGCGATGGACATGGCAATCATCACCCGCTGCCTCATCCCTCCTGACAGTTGATGCGGATATTCATCAATAATGGACTCCGCTCTTGCGATACCGACCTTTTTGAGCATATCGAGCGTGATCGAGCGCGCTTTTTTCCTGCTGATGCCTCGGTGCAGACGGACGGTTTCTGTAATCTGCTGTCCTACCGTAAACAGGGGATTGAGCGAGGTCATCGGTTCCTGAAAGATCATCGAAATCGAGTTGCCGCGGATTTTGCGCATCTCCCATTCCCTAAGCGGAACGATATCTTTGCCTTTGAATCGTATGGATCCGCTTACAATTTTGCCTGGCGGACTCGGAACCAGCTTGAGTACCGACAATGAGGTCACACTTTTGCCGCAGCCGGATTCTCCAACGACACCAAGCACTTCACCCGGATTCAGATACAAATCGACACCGTCAACTGCCGGAATTTCCCCACGGTCTGTGAAAAAATGCGTCCGGAGATTCTTGATCTCGAGTATTGGCTTGCCCATGCAAAAACTCCTTTGTGCTAAAAATGGGTTGCTTGGGATGAATATGAACAATTGAACTTTGGTCAAATGGGTGCAAAAAACAGCCCGCCTGTTCTTCAGCGGCTTCTAATTTAGGTTTCATTCGTTTTTAGATTGTCTTTTCGATACAATCCCCTTTTCTGTTTATTTGGACAAAATTATAACGCTTAAATTTTCTGATAAAGCATTCATCAGGTCTGCCATGTCATGCTTTGGGTAAGATAGAGCCAAGGGTAGGTATGATGCCGGGAAAAGTCTGTGAAAGGTTCTGCATGATTGTGAAGTGAGGTCATAGAAGTAAGGAGTGACTTCTGTCTGCATGCGAAGTGAGTAGAACTTTAGATGGATGGATCCAGATCGAAGTAAATCATTGATTAGCATCAGAAACATCGAATACTATAAATATTCCGTTATTTAATACAAAACTTTACTACAAGAAATAAGCAGTTACAAGAAATATTTTACAGCTTGTACAAATTATATTCGGACACAATTCTACTTTTTTCTACAAAATTAATCATTAAACAGCAGAAATGCAAAACAAAGTACCTTTTTAAGGTCTTCATTTTGCATTTTATGATCTTTTTCGTTTTATTTTATGGATATCCGCTTATACCGTTAAATCACCGGTTGGGGTAACCGCATCAACGAGCGCCTTTTCCAATTCAATCGTGTAGCGCGTTTGGGCCTGCGGACTCCACTTCAAGCAGGAGGACATCATATCAATGACAGGCTGCTTCATTTTTCGTGCCATATCGATGTTGAACAAGGTCAACCCAGAGCGCCGAGTAAAGAAATCTACCGGAGATACTACCATTTCTTCGTCCAATGCATAGGCCAGCTGGCCATAAAGCATCAGCGGAAGTTTGAAAGTCCCCGCTTTATCCTTGCCTTCTGCAATGCGCTTGTACACTTTGGGGGCATTCGTACCGTACATCCGTGCGATCCTGACCGCCTCCGCTTGCGAAAGTCCTGCCTGTACGCCCGTAGGCGTGGTTTTTTGTATAAATGCGTCCAAAGCCTTGGCCCCGCCCATATCTCCGCCAGAAATCGGAAGATGCTTGGTTTGGCATGGCTTGAAAGATCGCTGCTGCGATTCTTCCAGCTTTTTGGCTAACACATCGACAATCGTTTCTGCCATTTTCCGATATCCGGTCAGCTTGCCGCCTGCAATCGTCAGCAGCCCGCTGTCGGACTCCCAAATCTCATCCTTCCGGGAAATCTCCGACGGGTCCTTTCCTTCCTCATAGATGAGTGGACGCACCCCGGCCCAGCTGGATTCAATATCCTTTTCGGTGATATTCACATCGGGGAACATAAAATTAATGGCATTGATAATATAGCTCCGGTCACTCGCCGTCATTTGCGGATGTACCGGATTCTGGTCATAAAAGGTGTCCGTGGTACCCACGTAGGCTTTTCCATCACGCGGTATGGCGAATACCATTCTCTTATCCGGAGTATCAAAATAAACCGCCTGCCGCAGCGGAAACCGGGACTGATCGATCACGAGGTGAACACCCTTGGTCAACCGGAGCGTTTTACCCTTTTTGGAGTCATCCATCTCCCGAATCCGGTCGACCCATGGTCCGGTAGAATTGACAACCCTGGCCGCCTTTATTTCATAGGCATCCCCTGTCAGAAAGTCTCGGACGGCGGCGCCCTTCACCTGTTTCTGGTCACTATAAATGAGGTTTTCGACTTTGGTGTAATTTAAGGCCGTGGCCCCGTGCTCTACAGCAGCTTTCATCACTTCAATCGTGAGACGGGCGTCATCCGTACGGTATTCGACGTAATAGCCGCCGCCTTTGAGCCCATCTTTTTTAATGAGCGGCTCTTTTTCTAGCGTTTGCTGGATGGAAAGCATGGAGCGTCGCTCCCCCTTTTTCACACCCGCCAGAAAATCATACACACGCAGTCCGATCGACGTGCTGAACTTACCGAAGGTGCCGCCTTTATGCATCGGGAGCAGCATCCATTCCGGCGTGGTCACATGCGGTCCGTTTTCATACACAATCGCTCTTTCCTTGCCGACCTCCGCTACCATGCCGATCTCAAACTGCTTCAGATAGCGCAGCCCGCCGTGAACCAGCTTCGTCGACCGGCTGGAGGTGCCTGCCGCAAAATCCTGCATTTCCACCAGAGCCACCTTCATGCCGCGTGCTGCCGCATCCAAGGCGATTCCTGCCCCCGTAATCCCTCCGCCGATTACAAGGACGTCAAACGTTTCGCCGCTCAGTGCATTTTTGATCTGTTCCCGTTCCGTGTTCGTGAAAGTCATCTATGCTCATCTCCTCTGCATGCACTAAAGGCCATAAAGGCGCGCACTTATTGTATCATTCCAGGATTTTGCAAAATTTCACTTGAACGCCATGGCTGCGTTAACTGCTTTTTTCCAGCCTTCATACAATCCTTCGCGAACATCCTCGTCCATGACCGGCTCAAATTCATGCTGCTTCGCCCACAGCTCCGAAATTTCCTCCTGGCTCTTCCAGTAGCCAACCGCGAGTCCCGCCAGATAAGCTGCACCGAGTGCCGTTGTTTCGTTGACGACCGGTCTTTCCACCGTCACGCCCAAAATATCGCTTTGGAACTGCATCAGGAAGTTGTTATGCACAGCACCGCCGTCCACGCGCAGCGTTCTCAGCTCAATGCCGGAATCGCCCTCCATCGCAGCAATTACATCCCGGGTCTGGTAAGCAAGCGACTCGAGCACTGCCCGGATAAAATGCTCCTTCGAGGTGCCGCGTGTGAGGCCGAAAACCGCTCCGCGTACATCGCTGTCCCAGTATGGAGTGCCGAGACCCACAAAAGCAGGTACAACATACACACCGTCCGTACTGCTGACCCGCGCGGCGTAATCCTCGCTTTCCTTGGAGTCCTTGAGCATACGGAGACCGTCCCGAAGCCACTGCACGGCGGATCCCGCCACGAAAATACTGCCCTCCAGCGCGTATTCCACACGTCCGTTAATGCCCCACGCGATTGTGGTCAGCAAGCCATGCTCGGAGTGTACGGCAGTTTCGCCGGTATTTTTCAGCATAAAGCAGCCGGTTCCATATGTATTCTTCGCCATTCCCTCATCGAAGCAGGCTTGACCAAACAAGGCCGCCTGCTGGTCGCCAGCCGCTCCGGCAATCGGAATCTCCTGGCCAAAAAAGTGATGCTTTACCGTGTGGCCGTACACTTCGGAAGATGGACGCACCTCAGGCAGCATAGACGAAGGTACGCCAAGAATCTCCAGCAGCTCCTCGTCCCATGTTAATTCGTGGATATTGTACATCAGTGTACGGGAAGCGTTGGAGTAGTCCGTCACATGCCGCTTTCCCCCGGTAAACTTCCAGATCAGCCAGGAGTCGATTGTGCCGAATAGCAGCCGGCCCTGCTCGGCTTTTTCACGGGCACCTTCCACATGGTCCAGAATCCATTTTACTTTGGTACCCGAAAAATAAGGGTCAATGAGAAGGCCTGTTTTTTCGCGTACGAGGTCGTTATATCCCTTGGATTTCAATTCCTCACAGATCCCGCTCGTCTGCCGCGATTGCCATACCACCGCGTGGTATACTGGCTCTTCCGTTTCCTTGTCCCAAACGACGGTGGTTTCCCGCTGGTTGGTAATGCCAATACCTTCGATCTGCTCCGCCTTGACGCCAGACTCCGAAAGAAGCGAAGCGATGACCGACAGAATCGATCCCCATATCTCGTTGGCATTATGCTCGACCCAGCCCGGATTCGGAAAATATTGCGTGATCTCTTTTTGCGCGGTGTAGACGATTTCTCCCGCTTTATTGAATAAAATCGCGCGCGAGCTCGTTGTTCCCTGGTCCAAAGACAATATGTATTTTTCCATAGCTCTCCCCCGGTTTATGTAGAATGGATTGTTAAGGTCATGTAAACGCTTTAGTGAATTTTGATAAAAAAGTGCTGTACGTGTTTTTCCTACTTCTTATGCTATTCGAAAACCTTCTATATTTGAAGAAGAAAATTTAATTTATTGAAGTTCTTTACTTTGTGCTATGTGACCGCTACGGTGACGGATCGTTCTTCCGATCGCTGTTGTCTCCAAATTTCTTGATTATATTTCCTAAGGTAGAGATTCGGAGACAAAGCTTATGCTTCCGATGTAGCTTTCCTTCGGAAAGCTTTTAGGCGACCGCTACGCTTCTTCAGATCGATTCCGTCCCCTCCGCTGCTTAAGTTTTTTGTTAAACACAATTTGCAATGTATAGCCAATTTACACGCCACTAATTCAATCCTCTACAGACCGGATTGCCTTTTGCAGTAAACAAAACGGGGCTCCTTGTTGTCTCTGTGATGTTCCTAGTATGGAGCCCCCGTTAGCCGTAGCATGAAAACATCAATTCCCTCCTGTCCCGTTCAGATGCTGCGAAACCTACAGCAGTTTCAGACGCTGCAAAACCGCCAGCATCCGGAAGAAGTCGTAGCTTCCTTGGACAGGCGTATCGATTAAACCGGCGCTGGTTGCGGATTGCACCGCGGATTCAGCCCATGCCGGTGTTTGCATTTGGTCTTTAACTGTTAAACGGGACAGCTGCCCTTCTAATTCATCTACCCTTTTCTGCATGACTTGAAGCTGCTGCTGAAGCTCGGCAACCTGCATCGAATTACCATCTCCTTTATCTTTGCTCGTGGTATCGTACTTTGTCAGATTGTATGTCTCCATTATGGCGATCAGTTTGGCAGGATATTGTGGGTCGGTGGCGTAGCCGCCCTTCCAGACCTCTCTGGCAGCTGTTTTGTAATCTGCGTGAAGCACGCCATGATAGCGGGTCGGATTATCGCGGGTGCCTTTTAGTAGCAGCTCAGAATGATCAGCGATCGATTCCGTCCAGGAAAGGTATTTTCGGAAGGAGGCGGTCACCTTGACCGGCTTGCCCTTCACATACTCCGTCGTTGGCATGTCCACGCTTCCCGCCGGTCCCTTACCCTTGATGCCGAACAGATTGTTAGCCTGCTTCGTTAGTCTGCTTGTCCCCCAGTTTGATTCGAGAATCGCTTGGGCGATCGTGAGAGACGCGGGAATTCCGGTTCGCTGCATATCGGAGACGGCGCAGGGAGCGATGGTGGAGATGAAGTTAGTTTTGTTCATGGTGAGTGTTTTCCTCCTCTTGGGATTTGGAGTTTAAAATTTCAATGGCTCGCTGAAATACTTTAGGTATAGGAAGCCCCATGCGTCCAGCATTCTCAATGATACTTAGCAGTTCATTTGCTAAATAGAAGAAGATCACGGCATTCTGAAAGTACTTGAGGTTTCCAAGCACCAGGTCTATAAAATGGGCTACGGTAACCATAAGGAATATAGCAACTTTTCTAGCAATACCATAAAATCCTCTGCGGCTCATAAGCTCGCCGCTGCTCCAGGCTGCGATCCACCCCGTAAACCAATCGACGGCAACCAGGATCAACAGAAGATGCATCAGCAAACTCCAGCCGCCAAAGAAATATCCAGTTACCGCACCAAAAGCTGTGGAGAACATTTTGACTAGGATAGAAAGTCGTTCATCCATGGGTAGTCCTCCTTTCAAATTTTATATTTTCGAAAAAAACAACCATGTATTCGGAATATCCGAGAGCATGGTTGTTTTGGTTTTATTGATTTTTTCCCAAAATGAAAAAGGATATCTTATTGTGTGTCAAGTAATAAGTAATTTCCCTACCTTTTTAAAAAATCCACCAACACTAATTCAAGCTCTGCCAATCTGTTTCTAAGAGAAACAACCTCTTCTTCTGTGGATTTGTTGGCGAAATCCGCTTTGTAATCATTTAAATCTCTAGGAATTTCGCCCCCAATTTCTAGTAATTTTTCTGAAACTAGTATGCCTGCTTTTGTCGTATCTATGCCAGAAACACATATATCCTGGCCATTAATCTGATCATCACTAACACTAATAACATCCAGAATGCGATCAATTATAATACGGTTTTCACGTTTATATATATAAGCAAACATTGTGTAAGCCTCTCCTTTTAACTAGTTCTTATTACTCCATATGGTGTATTAAAAATCTGCGCTCCTCCAGTTGCCTTAAATGTTGTGATAGCTCCAATATCAATTGTACCCCTGATGGTTACAATCGCTCCATTTTCTGCCGAAATCCCTGTGGTATTATTGGAACCTGTATTATTTGAAGAAAACACCAAAAACCCAGACATCATGCTAATACAAACAGGTTTATTAACAAAGTTGGTAAATGATACATCCAGTCCTTGGCCAGTAAAAATAATGCCATATTGGAATGTTGAATAAAATTGACAACTCGTAATATTTACTCTTGATGAAGAATAATCTCTTGAATCTATACATTGCGCAAACTTCAATCCGTAAAACGAAATATTCCATACTGTACAACCTAATATTTTAATATACCCTGTAATATCTACTGATAAATTAGTATTTGGATACCATGGACGAAATTCTAATTTATATGGACCATCAAATCCACTGATATCAATCATGCTCTCTGAGTAAATTCCTGCCCTAATAGCTATAGTTACATTTCCAATAAGATGCTTTTTTATTTGCGATAAACAGAAACTTATTGTTCTACAGGGTGTATTCTCAGATCCGCGCCCAGGTGTATCTATCCCTGCCGATCCATCCACATAAAACATTCTTCCTACTTGGTCTCCTGTATCAACAGTTGGGATATAAGATAATATGTTACCAGAGTGGATAACCTGGTTAGATTGAATAGTTAGGTTATTAGTTATATTCCCTCCACTCATTGGTAACCTTTTATTCATCTCATCTGTAATATTTTTAATTGCTTTTGATGTAGCAGCCGTTGATTCCAATTCACTGTTCGTCGCATTCGACAGCTGCACAATTCCCTTCTGAGTAGTACTCGCATCTGGTACATTAACCTTAATATTCCCTACAGCCTCGTCAATCTTATCCCAGTTTTCATTCAGCATCGTCTTAACATTAAAAGTATCGTTCCCATCTGTTGCCGGGTCTTTCTTCAACAGCCCCAGATTCGGTGTATTGCTCGCCATGCTCAAGCACCTCCTGCAAATTTGTTTAATGGTATTTGTTGCAGTTGATCCAGCGTGACCACCCCATGAAGGTCGCGGATCAACAGATAGTTAAAGGCATACTTCACCGCCAAGTGGGCTGGTTTGATTTCTTCCAAAGCCGCTTTCAAATCCTCGAGATTCGGCGGAATGCCGACGGTATCGATAAACTTGACTGTAAAGCCCCATCCCTCAGGCTGAAAAGATACCTCCACCTTTCCACCGTCATAGGCTTCGGCCACGTTTTTGACGAGAGCCCCGGAGAACTGGCCCGCACCGCGCAGCTTGGATTCCACCACAGCACGCCTTTGCTCTAAAGGCTTAGCCGAGTCGGTGGGAATACCAAGCTCAACCTCCCAACGACTCAGACCCCAGGTTGCTGTGCGTACGTAAAATTGTGCGGCTGCCGCTTCCAGTGCCTGATACAGCAGATCCATCTCCCTGCCCTTGGCATCCATGTCCGATTGCATCACTCGTGAGTTCTCGTAGTACGCTGGCAGATAAGAAAACAGCTCGCGTCCCCGCAAGCTGCTCCATTCACTTTTATTCACTTACGCTCACCGTCCCCAGTACCGCCACCTCGCCAGACCCGATTTCAATATTCTGCTGAGCTGTGTTCCCGTTAATGGTCAGATCTGAATAATCCACGATGATCGGAATGTCGAGGAGTACGGCGGCAATCCGCGTATAGCGCACCAAGGGATCTTTCCGGTTAAAGGCAATTTGCTGCAAATAGGCTTGAATCCCGTCTCCGATGAGTTTCTGGATTTCTTCCAGCGTTGACGGCTTCTCCTGTGTACGCTGGACTTTGACGGTGATATCGATCGCAACCTCCTCCGCAGGCATCGCGGTCACCACGGGGCCTGCCGGGGCCAGCCCTTCGCCCTGCCCGTCCCGGGTCGGATCGATATGCTGCTGCACGGCTTCCACAATTTCTGCGCTTGCCGCACGCTTGTCTGTATCCAAAAGGTACAGTGCAACCGTGCCGGGCCCCTTCCATAAAGAGACTACTTCAACGCCGCCAACACCGGCGATTTCATTCGCCCACTGCATATACTGTGCCTTGTTTCCGCTTGTCCCTTGGCTGCGAACCTTCGCGTAGAAACGCTCCAACAGCGACTGGTCCGTCTCAGTATCCGCCCCGCTTCTTGTCGGTTCGGGATTTGTAACAGATGTAATACCGCTTACTGACGAAAACATCAACTGTATCACGCCTGCGGGTACGTTGCTGTTTTTCCCGGGCGTAACTGCCCGTATGGCTGTCGATGCTGCACCGTTCTCGTCCAAAACAACCGCTTTCGTTGTGACGAATTCCACCGCGAGCTCACCAGATACGTCATCCGCCGGGGTAGCAACAAAAGTTCCTAAAGGCACCTTCGTTCCTGGTTTTCCTGTAAATACTACACGCCCTGATGAAGCTACCGCTTCACGCCTTGTTATGCCATGCTCCGCTGTCCGCAAATCCAGTTCAGCCGAGCGGAAATAGTCGGTATCGCTGGCCGCCGTGCTGGCAAACCCACGTCTCAGCAGCTCCTGCGCCCAAATCGCCGCCTCAGACAGCATAAACGCGACCGGAGCCTGTGCATCCCAAATAAAAGAGCCTTCAGATTTATCGATATCCGAAGGCACCTTATCCAGCATACGGTTTAATATTTCTTCTTCCGTTTGTTCCTGCAAATATTGCGGCAAGTCTGCCATTAGATCACCACGCTTTCGATTGTTTCCATTTCATCATGGACGTTCGTAATGCGGCAGCTGAAGCGGCATGCTTCTCCTTCCCAGTCAAAGGCAAACTGATCCACGCTCTGTGTCCTTGCATCGGACAGCAGCGTTTCGGTAACCATGCGCCGAACTTCGCTTTCCTGAAGCGCCCGGCTGCTGCTGCCGATCAGACCCTCCAGTTCGCTGCCGTAATCCCGGGAGTAAATCACATAGCGGTACCGCGGCGTACGGATGGCTTTTTCGCACCAAATGACCCAAGCGTCCTTATCACCGCCCACCGTCATTTTGCGTGTCGGCGACATGACAAATTCGCCAGCCTCAAAATCAAAGCGCCAGCTTCGCCCGAAAATTGCCCCGTTCTTCTCGAGTGCTTCTGGTTCTGTTACGTCCGTCCACACCATATCCACCGTCTCAGGAAATAGATTAGCCATGTCCGTTCACCACCTTACTTACAACGACCACGTCGTTGCCTCTGTTTACCCGAACGGCAAGTACCCGGTCACCCGGCTGTAAGGCAAGTCTGAGACTAACATCTTTCACTTCGTTCTTTTCAAAATAAAAAGAGGTGTTCATCTGCTTATTGTCCCAATTCGGCTGCTCGGCCTGAACGGTCGTCCCTGTCACCATATATCGGGGTGCCGTAAACAATCCCGGCAGCTCTGCAACCATATAATCCGGAAGCTCATGCTTGAAATCATCCAGCTTGAGGCCAGTCCCCGTGACCGTACCCAGTACAGCACCCGTGCCTCCGAATGCCTGTCTTGCATGCTTACCGACAGAAGAGTAAAGTGCGGATGCCAGTTGTCCGTAAGGATCTTTATTCAAGGTAAAACCTCCTTTTCACGTCATCATAGGTACCAAGCTCGAGCGACATGCCTCCCGGCTCTCCCAATTCCCGGCTGACCGAAATCACCAGCAGCTTCATCCCGCCCAGCATAACGGCATCTCCCGCCCGTACCGTATTTATATCCGGGGCATTCAGGGATATGGTCTGCGAAATCCCGCGCAGCTTGCTATTCGCCAGTTCTTTTGCAGCTGCATTCGACTTTACTTCATCATCCTGGATAATCGCCTGCAGCTGCCCGTACTTATCGATGTCCTTTTCCGCGATCGCCATCACTTTGGCTGGAACCTCTTGCCCGCTCTCGTTGGCGGTCGTTGCCAGCACCTTCACTTTGGTTGCGGCTCCTTCCAGCGTGCGGGATTGCGTCGTATCCGTTACATGTTCGAGAATATATATTTCTTTGTTCGTTCCAAGCTCATACAATTCCAGCCCGGACGAGATCATACGGGGATGATAGAGCTTTCCGCCAGCCTTTGCGGTTTCTCTCAGATCAGCAAACATGCTTGCATAGATGGACTGTGTCCGGTAAACCGAACGCCCCAGATCTTTGCCTGTATCCGGCAATTTGGCGATTTTCAAGTTCCAATCGGATGCATACTTTTTAAAGCGCTGCGTCGCCGTCTGTTTGGCCGGAAACAAATATTCATCCTCGGATTTATCCAGATAAATCGTCCGGTCATATACCGTCAGCGTCATCCGCTTGTTTCCGTTATTTGAGCTTTCGACCTCCCAGACGACGGCCGGGTTAAGCAGAGGAACATAGTCCTTTTTCCCGTAAGGAACCCCGCTGATCCGGATAGCCATGCCTGGACTTATCACCGGCATATCCGGCGTTACAATCAGGTTAACCGTACCTTGATAAGCAACCTGTTCGAGTGAATCGCGGAGATTGATCGCCTCAACCAAGGGAGACAGATCATATTTATCCTGCAAAATCACTTTATAGCTCATGGTAGCACCAGCTTCTGCCCGGGTTTAATAGCACTTGGATTGCTGCCGATTATCTTTTTGTTCAATTGATATATTTTCTGCCAATCTGAGCTGTTCCCGAGCTCCAGCTTGGCTATTTTGGATAGCGAATCACCCGATTTGACTATATAGCTCTTGTTCTTTTGCTTCATATCCACACGTGGTTTCTTATTAACCGCTGTCGCAGATTGGCCAGTACTGCTGGCCGCCGTTTTGGCTACCTTCATTTCCCTCCAGGTCCGAAGCGTAATGTCAAAATAAACATCTCCCAGTTCGCCGCCGCGAAAAGTCGACTGATGAGAGGATACAAATACGGGAACATTCACGGCCGTCTCCGTGATGATAAATCGCAGAGGTGCTTTTAATGATAAAAATTCATTCAGTGTGTTCATCGCAATTTGCGGGTCCGGTAGATCCTGCTCGCTTCCCTGGCAGAAAGATTCATCGAACTCTTTAGGAAAAAAAGAAGCGAAGGAAATTTCCTTCACTTTATCTCCCTGAGGGAAATCGAATTCCCCATACGATAGGATCGTTGTCGTATCGAAGCCCTTCTGCCGCGAGATCGATACCTCTTCCGGGTTTACCGGAAAAGTGAACTTCTCCCCCTTGCCGTTGATTAGAATAAATTCCATCTATCTACCTTCCTCCTTTCAAGTAGGCCATCCACAGCCGAATCATTCACTAAGCTTACGGTATATGCTTAGAGGGCGTAAGCCCTTGCCGCAGGCTTTTGATTTTGTGTTGCCTTTTGAAATTCGGCTCTGAGCCGCTGACCGATTTGTTGGATCAAGCCCTCAATGTCAATTGGGTGTTCCTCGTGAACAGTGACTTGTAACGCTCCTGGAGGAAGGTTATATTGATTTGTAACTTCAGCTTTAAAATCCTTAAAGAGTCCGGAAAATGCAGTCATCTGCTCCGAACTGATCTGCACCAGCTGCGATATTGCCTTGCCACCCGCTGATACGGAGCTTGGGGCTGTTGCTGATTGTAGGCGTGGACCCGGTGCAGCATATGTTCCGGCTAAATAGGCAGCATTGGGTACTAACGGTCCCGTAGGTACTGGCGGCCCAATAAATGCTTGCGGTTTACTTGGCATAGATGGACCGATCATGGCAGCAGGTTTTTGGGATATATCTGCTGAGGGTTTGTCCTTTTTACCAGAGAAAGTTTTCGAGAACCAACCCTTCACTGATGAAAATGTTTCTTTGATCTTAGGAGCATAATCTGCAACCATGCCCCCTACTTTCCCACCAACAAAATCCCCTACGGCTCCCCCGATCACAGAACCGATTGCGGTGCCTACGACAGGGATGGGTATTAAAGTTCCTACGGCTCCGCCTAATACAGAACCTATGGTGCTTCCAGCAGCAGAACCGATCGCTTGAGCCCGTTCCTTACCCGGCTTGGCTGAAGCAATAGACATCGCATCGGCTGCAAATCCTAATGGACCGAGAAGCTTTTTCGATCCACTTTTAAGGAGTTTGCCTGCTATGCTCCCCACACCACTATTACCGACTTCACTAACAGCTGAACTTACAAAAGAAGCTGCCTTGGATGCTATTCCGCTACCGCCTTTAAATAGGTCTTTTCCTAGTTTACCGAATCCCTGAGCTCCACCAATCAGATCGACTCCAGCAGAGCCGACAGTTGATATCAGGTCTCCCAAGGCATTCGCCGTGTTCAGGGCTCTCTTACCTCTATGCAGCCTTCCCTCCTGAATTCTCTGTTTCCTCGTTTTTGTAATAGGTTTGGACTCATCTGCTGGTTCATCTTTCTTAGCATTTCCATCCTTTTTATCTTCGGGCTTTATTCCTTTTCTGGCGTCGCCCACTGCTTTTGCCTTTCCGGGGATATCGGTTAAGCTCTTAATACCACCACCTATGGATTTCGTGGCGGTAAAGCCGTCTTTCAGTTTATCCCAGAAGGTTTTTGGTTTTTCAGATGCACCTGCGACCTCGATTTTGATATTTCCAAGTGCCGATAACAAATCTTGTAGATCCTTCCCCGCTGCCGCTTCCACTCTCACCGTCCCCGAAGCATTAATAATCTGCGATTTCACCCGATTGATCTTACCGAGAATTCCATCTAGCCCTTTCGAAGCCCGATCCTTCAGTACAATTTCAGGTGCCATGCGGGTTCTTCCGATTCGCATCACACGCCCCTGAATACGCTCGAAGTAGCGCTCCATGGCGCGCAGCTCCCGGTTGGCCTTGATGACGTTTTTCGGGTCGATGACAAGGTTCATGCGGTAATTCAACGTTTCAGCCATTTGTGTTCACCTCCTTCTATTCATTAATTTTTGGCCGCCATGCGGTCCAGCTCGTCCTCTGTAAAAGCCAGCAGCAGCAGACGTTCACCCCGTGGCAGCCTCCAAAAATCTCCGGGACGAAGGTGATGCCGCACCCACAGATGATACAGCATCGTCGTCATTCCCCCGGAGTTGATTAGTTTTTTAAGTCTTCGATCTCAACGCCAAAACCGGATAGCTCCAGCACCTTGTCTCCAACGGCATCCAGTTCTCCCGCAAGCAGCATGCGGCGCACCGCCTGCTCCCCGCCGGACAGCTTCATGCGGCTCGTAATGCGCGGGTCACCCCAGCCGCTCAAAGACAAGCCTTTCACTTCAAGCTTGCCGGTCGCTTCCGCAATGAGCAGCGCATTAAACGTCTCGCTGTCCACCTTCTCATCTACCGAACCCTTTACCGTCCGGCGGATCATGCAGCGTTCGCGGATGCTGTCCACTTTACTGGAAGTCAGTCCATGCAGCACGATCTGCATATCCAGGCGCTTGATGCGGACGGTCTCCTCCGGCAGCTTTTCGGCGGCCTCAAACAGGCTGTCCAATATTTGTTCCTCTGTCATATGTTCATGCAAGCTCATACTTCATTCTCCTTTATGATGAAATTTAACAATGCTTAGTCTCCGACAATCGGATCTACCAGCTCATAGCCCTCAAAGGTAAACGTGGTCTCCTCCTGCACCTCTTCACCGGCTGTCCAGTTGGCGAGCTGGATTTTGTCCGGCATGCAGCGAATGAGGCGCACGCGTTCATGGCCAAATGATTCCGGGTCATCCAGCTTGGAAATGATATCGAATTTGGTGAAGCCTCGCTGAATCATATCGGAGGTCACTTTGTAGCCGCTCATCGTCCCGGTGCCTTTTTTAATGCCGTTTTTGTGCACCTTCCAGTCGTTGCCGACCAGATTCAGCTCTCTCTTTTCCAATTCCACGCTGGCCTCCAGCTTGTTAATATGCGTCTGCCACACCCCATCGATATAGGCCTGGCCATATGTCCCCAAAATCACTCTTGAAGCATCCAACATTGTTAGTTCCTCCTTATAATTTGAAAGATATTAAATAGATGAATGATTAAGCTGCTGAGTATTACTGCACATAAAAGGTTCCGAACAGCTGCTCCATCACGTCGGCCAACTTCACATTCCACTGCAGAAAAACCTGATCCGGTTCCGGCTTATTCACTGCACTGTCACCATAGTAGGCAGGGTCAAGAATCACGTCATAGCCGTTTGATTCGATGACACCACTGAGCCACAGCTGAGCCAAATATTCCTTCACTGCGCCAATCAACGCCAGGCGACCTTCCTCGGTGTTATTCACCTTGCCAATATACGTCTGTTCCGCAGCATGCTGCAGATCGGCATTGATCGCATCCATGACACGGATGGTGCGGATTTTCTTCCAAGCATTGTTCTGGCCTTCCGCAGGGCTGACCAAGCTGTTGATACCACGCAGCGCCTTGACTTGACGGCCATCGAAAAAGAGCAGGAATACGCCGTTTTTCACCGCTTCTTCCTGTTCAGAGCGGGTCCAGCGGCGAGTCACATCGTCAAATGGCGTTACCGCATACGTCGCCGATTGATTCAAGCGCTGACCCGCAATCAGACCGGCCACATAAGCAGCTGCCTGTGCAGAGCTGTAATCTGTTCCGGCAAGACGCACGCCTGTTCCGACGTTGATGATGCCTTCATGATTCAAGGCCAGCGAGCGGGCTGATGCCAGCTTCACCGCATCCTTGGATACATCATCGGAAGTCGATCCACCGAAGACGGCCATCACGCCTCTTCCTTCACGGCGAAGTCGTTTAACCCAAGCCGCGAAGCTTTGCAAAAGCGCCATATCAGCGGCATAATCCAGTGCCAGCACATCAAATTCCTGACCTTCCGCTGCTTCCTGCATGGCGATATAATCGGCATTGGTCAGCTTTCCGCTGCCGCTTACACCACCCGAAAGCACAGCACCGCTGACATCGGCCGGAATGCCGCCTTGTCCAAGCACCTTGGCCGTAATCCACACATTGCTGCTGTCCTGATTGATTTGCTCCGCGATGGAAGCCGCCGTGCCGTCTGTTCCCTTGTAGGTGCCGAGCAGTTTAGCGCCTTCGTATAGTCGAAGCTCACGCCCATCCGGTTCTCCGAGCGATGGCTGTACCGTGACGGCAAAGCCGTTGCCGCGGCTGCCCGGATATTTGGCCTGAAGCTGCAGGACTTCTGCAGGAGAAGCATCCGCATTTTGAAGTGTAATGCTTGCCGCGGCAGTAGTGTCATCCGCCAAGCGGTACGCCAACAGCTTCTTCGGTCCGCCAAGAAGGGCGAGATAGAGCGTCGGATACGCAGTTGCTCCATCAAGGGTATCTTTTGAAAAAACTTGTGCAATCGCCGTCTCGCTGCTGATCTCCACAAACTCGCGTACAGGACCCCAATTGGCTTTGACCGGCACAACCACCGTACCGCGCAAGCCACCTTGAATTGCGGATGCTGCCGCTGCTTTGAAATTCATATACAGTCCCGGCAATACCGGTTTATTCGTGTTTTCCCATGTTCCGCCTGCCATAATTAATCCACCTTCGCTTTCATGAATTGTTCGATTTTTTCCTTGGTCTCGGATACAGTGAACTGCTCGCCTTCCGTCCCATAAAAAGCGCCCGCCATCACTTCCTGTTTGACATCAAACAGATCCTTGCAATGGGCAATCAGCTCCGTGAGCTTATAGCGGGGAGCAATGCTTCCTTCCATTTCGTTTTTAATCGTTTTCTTCACAGCCATGTAGGCCACCTCACTTCAAAATGGGATGAATTTCGACTCTGCGGATCAGCGCCGCTTCTTCTGCTGGACGCATCTGCCGCTGCACCAGCGTCAACCGCAGCTGGCCGTCCAGAAAGGAATCCGCCTGCAAATCGGCCGACACTTCCGCCACCGACATGTACCTTCGTTGATCAGCACTAATGGGCAGCTGCACCTTCGAACCTAATCCTTCAATCAAGGACACGGCCGTCAGCTGCTCAGTAGCTGCATCCGGTGCGGTAATATGCCCGCTGTAATGTTTGCGAACTTCATACAAGGAAGCTCCCGCCATCTTCGTCTCGCATCCAGTCATCCGCCACAACACCGCGTATTCATCCGGGCCGGATGGCCATGCCGTATGATATACCGACCATGGCTTACCCATCAGGCTGAAAGTCCAATCGGTTAATGCTTGCAGCCACTCGTCTGGCCCAGCCTCAGCATCGCCTGCACCTGCCTCCGGGTTATACACACCAAAGCGCAGCGTACGGCATGCCTTTCCGGTGGTAGGATCCAGCCTTTCAGCTTCCCTAGCCCCCAGGTAATGCAGCGTAAAAGCAGAATCATCAGCATTCTTCACACGCTTGTGATGCAGACCACTGATTAGCTCAGCTGCCCAGTTATCCGCCTGATCCAAACCGGCATCACCCGCGTACAGCTTGATACGGATCACCTGCCGGTATCCCGCCCAGGATGATTTCCATATTTCTTCGCCGAAGGCGATCACACCATAGGGTTCCTCACCCCCTTCGACCGGAAGCTGCACATCGTACAGCCGGTCCTTCAGTATCGGAACGATGCCGATTATCGCTTGCTTGACCGCCGCTCTCATGCTGCAGGCAGCCGAACCTTTATCCCCTTGGCCCCAAATCCCATTTCTGCACTACTAAAGTCTGCTCTCTTTCTCAATACGGCTCCTCCTTCCCGTCGTCATATGCACCGGAAATGCGTTCGAAAGGCAATCACCGCATATAAAAACCGGCCCTTATGGCCGGCTCGCATTTGACTGTTTTTGTCTTCGGCTTGTCCTCTTGTGTTCATTTCCGATGCTATAATCTTACACCCCTGAATGGGATGCGCTGACGGTGAAACGGACGGATTAAAGAGCATCGGCGGATGAAAATAGTACGAATGTATGTTCGTATTTTAATGTTTATTTTATTGCGATGTTCGTATTCAAAGTCGTCGACGTTACCTTTCTTGAAATAAAAAAACCGGCGACCTTCTCAGGCCCCCGGCTGCTCTCAGCGTTTTCTCTCTCCATATCATGATGGTCATCGAACATGCAGCTTCTCATCCCGGCTTCCTCTTCTGCAGCTCCCCCAGCATCAACAGTCCTCTGTCCGCCAATGCCAGCGCCATTTTATAAAAGGCCTTGGTCCGGACCTTCGTATACGTGTCCTTGCTGACGGGCGGATCCAGAATATAGTTGTAGACCTTGTAATCGAATACATCGTCCTGCTTCAGATAACGTTCGCGGATGACCAGCTGTTCCCGTTCACTAAGCCGCTCCACAATCGACTCAATCATCTCACAGTACGCTCTTCTTGTCGCAGGCACGTCCACATTATGAACGGCAATCTGAGCGGTCTGATCCGAGGTCACGTTCGTCGGCCCATGAAAGCGTTCCGTGTAAGAAGCCGTCATGCTTGCCTCTCTTGCCTCAAAGGTAATGGTCTTGTAAATACGGTATTTTTCAAGCAAAGCCTCGACGGCGGTTTGCGTTTTGCGGCGGTCCAGTTCCGGTAGTCCCTTTTCCATAGGTATGCACTCCTTCTAATTAAATAATTAAATTTACTCTGGTATGTTCGTATTTTTGTTCGTATAATGATGATAACATACCACTTTTTGGTTAATATCGTAAAACAGCAAATTTGAACCTTTTCAGACGATAAAGACAAGATTATCTCCTCTTTTATGCCTTTTGGTATAAAATACACATCTTTTCTTTACCTTTTGGCAATACAAGGGTATAGTACGAAGAAAGTGCAGGCTTTATATCGAAGGAGTGGGCATATTGTGGAGAACGAATTTGGAATGATGATGAAGCAGCTGCGGGAGCAGCAAGGTTTAACGATCAATCAATTGGCAGAAGCGGCCGGCATCAGCAATTCGCAAATATCCAGAATGGAGAACGGTGTGCGCGGCATTCCCAAAGCCACTACCATCCGCAAACTGGCCGATGCGTTGGATGCTTCTTATGGAGAGCTTATGAGTGCAGCGGGCTATCTGGAAGAGGCAGACGGCATGAGCATGGCTGAACAATCACCTGCATGGGCCACCTACAAGGACAAGCGGGATTTCAAAAAAATGCTGGAAGAAGACGGCGAGCTGATGTTTGACGGGATTCCACTCGATCAGGAGGATAAGCAGCGGATCAAGGATGTACTGACCGGATTGTTTTGGGAGGCCAAGCAGATGAATAAGAGGAAGAAAAACCATAACGGAACTCCGGATGGAAAATAGCTCACCCCAAGCTCCCGACTTTCGACTACAACCGACAAAGCAGGTGAACACTGTGGATGACATCATTCGAAAGTTAACCCGCAAACACAAAACCAGCTGTCCCTTTGAGCTTGCAAGCGCGCTTGGCATACATATCCGCTACACTGATCTTGGCACATCAACCAAGGGGCTGTACTACCGCAAGCTACGAAGACGGTTTATTGTGATACACAACCAGCTTTCTCCCGAATGGCAGCGATTCGTATGTGCGCATGAGCTCGGACACGACAGGCTGCATAAGGGCATCAACCGTTTTTTTCTGGAAGAGCACTCCTATTTTTCACCTGGCAAGCTCGAACGGCAGGCCAACCGTTTCGCCATTCTCCTGTTGACGGCGGGAACAGCTTTTCAACAGGAAGAGACTGTGCAGGATTACTGCAGGCGTAATGGTATCCCGCAGGAAATGCATACTTTTTTTCAACCACAGGATAATAAATGATTCGTTAGTCTTATTACACCTTTCCAATAGTCTATTAAAATATAATAGAAGGAAATATTATCTATTTACTATAGGGAGGTCATGAAGTTACATGGTCAAAAGTAAATGGTTCACTTCTATTCTGCTGAGCACCGGGCTATTGGTCGGTTCGATCGGAACAGCCGCGGCGGCGGAAGGAACCTCAGGTGGAACGGCTCCAGCTGCTCCAAGCGGCAAGCATATTACCATCCTGCACACGAATGACATGCATGCGCGCGCAGTCGCTTCTTCACCAGAAATGGGTTTTGCGAAGGTTACGGGGATATTCAATCAATACCGCAGTCAAAATCCGGATACGCTCACGCTGGATGCGGGTGATGCCCTTCACGGTACGCCATTTGCCACGCTGGTCCGCGGTGAGAGCATCGTTAAGGTCATGAATGAAATGGGCTATGATGCCATGGTTCCTGGCAACCATGAATTCAACTATGGCTGGAACCGCCTGGTCGAGCTGTCCCAGATGCTGAAGTTCCCTATGCTAAGCTCCAATGTAAAAAAATCGGATGGATCTGATCTTTTTAAACCTTATACCATTAAAGAAGTGGACGGCGTGAAAATCGGTATTATTGGCTTCAGCACACCGGAAACCGCTTATAAAACCAGTCCGAAAAACGTGGAAGGCCTCAAGTTCGCCGATCCTGCGGTCGAAGCCAAGAAAATGGTGGATGAGCTGAAAGGGAAAGCGGACGTCATCGTTGCTGTCGGTCATTTGGGCGAGGACAAGTCCAGCATCGATACCAGCCTGAAGCTAGTAAAAGAAGTTCCCGGCATTGATGTTTTCATCGACGGCCACAGCCATACCGTACTCGAACACGGCTTGAATGCCGACAACAACACGCTGATTGCCAGCGCCGGTGAATACACCAAATATGTCGGCGTCGTGGATCTGTGGGTAGACGGCGGCAAAGTCGTGAAGAAGGAAGCGAAGCTGGTCGACGAAAAACAGGCTGCAGACATCAAGCCTGATGAAAAAGTCGCCTCTCTCGTGGCTTCCATCCAAAAGGAACAAGAGCCGATCCTGAAGGAAAAAGTCGGCGAAACACCGGTCAAGCTTGAAGGCTCCCGTGAAAAGGCACGCACCAGCGAAACGAACCTCGGCGATCTCTTAGCCGATGCGATGCGCGATGTGAGCAAATCCGATGTTGCCTTGACCAATGGCGGCGGTATCCGCGCCTCCATTGAAGCCGGTACCATTACCAAAGGGGATATCGTAACCGTCCTGCCTTTCGGCAACCAGATCGTACAGCTTAAAGTAACCGGCGAAGATATCGTGGCCGCTCTGGAAAACGGTGTATCCGACTATCCTGATTCCAAAGGCGGCTTCCCGCAAGTATCCGGGGTCAGCTTCAAAATCGACAAGTCCAAGCCAAAGGGAAGCCGCGTGCATTCCGTCATGGTTGGCGACAAAGCGATTGACCTGAAAGCAACATACACACTGGCTACCAACGACTTCATGTCTATTGGCGGCGACGAATACACCATGTTCAGCAAATATCCGCAAGCCGGTATGTACGGTGCGCTGGATGAAGCGCTGATCTCTTATATTCAAAAGGGCGGCAACGTGCCAGCTGAGCCTCAAGGGCGCATCACCGAAGGTGTAGCGCCTGCAGCTCCAGCTCCACAACCTGAGCCAACCAAGCCGGTAACTCCGGCTCCAGCACCAGAACCGGAAAAGCCAACAGCACCCGTAGTGAAGCCGCAGCCTGAGCCGGCAAAACCGGCACCCGTTCCTGCAGCAAGCATATATGTGGTGAAAAAGGGGGACTCCCTTTACTCCATTTCCCTGAAATACGGAACGACCTGGAGAGTCCTGCAAAACCTGAATCATATTAAAAATGCCAGTCTGATCTATCCAGGGCAAACCATCAAGCTGCCAGCTTAAACAAACGGCTGTGCAATAAATAAAGGAGCTGTACCCATGCCAGCTAAGGCATGCGGTACAGCTCCTTTTTTTCAACACCCAAGTCTATGTGAGGACACCGTCCCGAATATGCGTCGCCGCAAAATTCGGTGGATTGAACCAGTTGCCGCTTTGGGCCCAGGTTGGATCCAGCGGAATCCATTTTTTATTCTCACTTAGGTACACTTCATTCCAGGCATGCGGGCCGTAGCCGCCTTGTCCGTTGTATCCCTGCCCCGTAACCACCCGAACCTGCAGTCCTTGCGAACGGGCCATGACCGCATACAAACGGGCATAGTCAATGCAGACCCCTTTTTTCGTATCAAACGTATTCTGCGGATCCTGCTCATGCCAGATTCCCTTTTGCTCATAGTCATCGACCTTGCCATAATCGTATTGCACTCTTGAGCCTACCCAATCATACAGGAGCCGAGCTTTTTCCTCATCCGTCTTCGCTCCTTTGACGATATCAGCGGCGGCCGCATCAATATCATCCGGAATCGCATGATCGATGACTTCGTATTTGCGCTGCATAATGCCGCTGAGTTCTTTTTCCACGGCCTTCGTGAATACAGGCAGCTTATCCTTCACCAAATGTCCGGATAATGGCTCAATGACCCGCTGCGCCCCCTCCTGATAAATCGGAGATGCTTCGACATAACGGGTAAAAGCAGAACTCGGATACAGCGACACATACACAAACAGCAGCGCCACGACAACAATGCAGCGTCCTGCACCGATCAAGAGGCCGATGAGCGCTCCTGACATGCGGCTGAAAATCGATGAGGACTGCCTTGTACCCGGCGCGAACAGAGCGCCCTTCCCACCAAAAACAAGTACCGTAAGCCAGCGCATAAGCAGGCGGATCATGCTGTAACTCAGTATAAACAGCACGGCAAACCGCAGCAGCGGAAAATCAGCCATGGAAGACATGAACGTATAATAAATCTGTTCCCAGGCTTTCAGGTTACGGTTCGGCATTGAGCTTGTGTACTGCGTCAGCCATTCCTGTACTTTAGGTGATATCCATAGTGTAAAAGGCACGGACAGCACCAGGGCTACCACAATAAAAACTCCCTCCCTAAGCAGGGAGAGAAGTCTTCCGGCCGAACGCGATGCTCCCCGCCGCCAGCCTTGAAACAGCGAAACGAGCATAATCAGCAGCAGAAAAATCGAGATGATATTGAATTCCTGCAGACTCTTCATCCATGATTGCAGCATAAGATGACCTCCCTCCAGGTTGCGGCATGGAAAAAGCCTGCTCTACTTACCCGAGGTAACATTTGAGTTATTCTTGGATTCAGCGATAAACGACTGAACGGTGTCACTGATTTTCCACTGCCCGAGCGATACGCCCCGGAGTGACACATCCACCTTGTCCTTGCCCTTCTGGCCTTTCATCTCCAGATTAGGCGTCGTAATCGTAAAGTTCCCGGCCGCATCCGATGTATATTTCGCTTCTTTGGCTTCCTTCATCATGACATTTGTCGCTTCACTTTTGAGGTTATCCACGGCCTCCGTCTTCACATCGTTCACAACGTCCTTAATTTTCTCCAGCGAAACCCCGCTGTAAACTACCACGGCCACGATGATGATAATGACCAGAGCCCATTTCACCATTGTTTTTACTAGATTCAGGACCACAAACAGCACAATGAGAGCAATAACGATCACCAGCCAGTTTTGCTGCAAAAAATCGGACCAAACCTGCGTATTCATTCACTTACCACTCCCATCAGCCAAAGCTTGTTATCAGACTCTCCATCGAGCATGAGGTCCGCCTTTTAGATTATACATGATTACCTTATAGGCTGTCAGCCTGCACTGGCGGTAGTTGTCACTCTACTGAAGTATAGCGATATTGAAAAATAGGGTCTAATCCCCCAAGTACAAGCGTACATGTAGATCATAACTTGTCTTTTGCACAGAAAGGAGCCGCTCACGTGAAAACCGCAATTTGGCTGTATATGTTTTTGTTTCTGGCTTTCTTTGATCTTCATGCCCAGTATCCCATCTTAACTCCTTTTGCAGTGTCACTTGGGGCTGCGCCTGTCTTTATCGGCTGGATGATGGGCATTTACGCCCTCACGCATCTGCCGGGTAATTTGATCGCCGGAACCGTCATCGACAGGCATGGCAGCCGCCGTTATATTATTTTCAGCCTCGTTTCGGCCGGAATCGTGCTGCTGCTGCAGTCTCAAGTACATTATCCATGGCAGCTGCTCGTCCTGCGCTCTATCAGCGGTTTTGTCCTGGCCTTTCTCTCCCCCGCCTGCCTGACACTGCTGGCTTCGCTGTCCTCCGACAAGGTGACCCAGGGTAAATTCATGTCAGGACATGGCGTTGTACATACGCTTGCCTCCGTCGTATCACCTGCAGCGGGTGCATTTATCGTTGCCAAAGCCGGATATTCAGCCACTTTCCAAAGCCTGGGATGGCTGCTGATCGCCACCGGGCTTATGGCCATATTCAGTGTGCCCGGAGCTGCCCGCAAAGCGGCTCAATCTGCTGCTGAAGCATCTGAAGCGGCGGTTAACGCTACTTCAACAAAAGTCCAAGTTCCTTGGCGCATATATATTCTGCCTTTTGTCATTTCATGTTCGCAGGGAATACTATTCTTTGAGCTGCCATTACGCTCGACCGGCGTGGAGGGAATCAAATCAACCGGCATACTGTTTTCCATTATGAGCATCGGTGCATTACTCACGCTGAGCATGCTTTTTGTTAACCGTTACTCCCCTTACAAAAGAGTGCTCAGTGGAATCCTGCTGCTCGCAGTATGTTTTTATAGTCTCGCCGCACTTCAATCCATCCCTTTGACTGCAGCGCTATTCATTCTCGGGATGGCGAAGGGCGTTATTTTCCCGGCGATGGCCTCATTGTTTATTCAGCTGAGTGGAGGCATTAAACTGGGCAGGGTCTTCTCGCTGCAGTCCATTGCCATGTCCATAGGTTCCTTTATCGGGCCTATCACAGCCGGGCAGCTGCGTGACATTGTCTCTCCCTACTTTATTGCCTTTGTACTGCTGATGACCGGACTTATGCTGCTCCCAATCAGCCGCAAACCGGGCTCCCTGCTGCATCCCAATGTCAATCAAACCCCGGCATCATAGGTTAACACCTAAATCTTCCTCCCTAGGCCTTTGCACAATACTTATGACCTCTACCCACATAAGATACATTGTGTTATGCGACCAGAAAAGAGAGTGGGGTGATAGGTATGGGTCATATAGGTCACTGTGGCTGCGGTCCTGTAGCGCCAGTTGCTCCTGTAGCTCCAGTAGTTTCGCCAGTCATGGGAGGATGTAATAATGTTGGAGTTATCCTGGTGCTCTTTATATTGCTGGTAATTATTCTGCGCGCCTTCTGGTGCTAGTCTAAACGATTCTTCAAAGACGGTCTGCCTCCACCCGGACAGATCGTCTTGTTTTTTGCATGGCTTGCCGGAAAAGAGCTACACTAAGGGAGACCCGGGGACGAAAGTCATTGTCCTTTCAACATTTCCCGGGGAATTTCGATAGGAGCTTGTCGGCTCCTGTACCCGAGGTGAGATCGTCATGTCCATATTTATTATTGTCGAGGGAAAAAATGACCGCAGCAAGCTCCGCCGGCTGCTTCAAGATGAAATCCGGATTTTATGCACCTTTGGCACGCTCAATTCCATCAAGCTGGAGTCACTGCGTAAAGAGATCAAAGATGAAGAAGTTTATTTATTTATGGATAATGACAGCTCCGGTAAAAGAATCCGCGGCTTGCTCCGTGATGCCTTTCCTGATGCGGGTCATATATACACCCGGCGAGGATATCCCGGGGTTGAGGGTACACCCGTCGAATATCTGGTTGCCCAGCTTGAAAAGGCGGGACTGGAAGAATACATCCTCTATCCCGATCCTCCCTTTTATTCCTGATGGAAAAGCAAACGAAAAAGCGCCCTTGATGTAAGCCTTAACGGCAAATCAAGCGGCGCTTCCTATGTTATAGCTTTATAATTACTTTTTGGCCAGGTCTTCGACATCCTTGGCAAGCGATTCTGCGGTGACATTGTCGGTGTCATTTGCGTTATACAGCTTACGGACATTATTGTCACGATCAACCAAAGCAATGACATTCGAATGAGCAAAATTATCTTTGTTGTCGCCCATAATTCCAATTTTAAATGATTTTTCGGCAATATCCCTGATTTTCTTGTCATCGCCTCTCAGGAAATACCAACCGTTATAATCCACGTAAAA
Source organism: Paenibacillus sp. J23TS9 (assembly GCF_018403225.1). NCBI lineage: Bacteria > Bacillati > Bacillota > Bacilli > Caryophanales > Paenibacillaceae > Paenibacillus > Paenibacillus sp. J23TS9. Next base: position 451,546 of record NZ_BOSG01000004.1, read on the forward strand.
TTTATCGGCGAACTCTTTAATCTTCTCCCGTGTATCCACCTTCGGATCGAAGGAGATGGAGACAAATTCCGCATCCTTGGCAAAAGTGCCGTCTTTAATGAGCTGCTTTTGCGTCTGGGAGAGCAGGAATGTCGTTACCGGGCATACATCCGGACAGCTGGTATAAAAGAAGTAAAAGAGCCTAACTTTCCCCTTCGTATCATCACGCGTTACGGTCTTGCCATCTACATTCTCCAAGGAAAAGTCCTCAACTTGCCCTATTACTGGCAGCTTGGATTTGCCGATCCCTGAACTGGTATAGATTAGGTAACCTGCCATAATGATAATGACAGCGAGCAAAACCCATGTCCATTTATAACGTTTCAACATTTGGATAACTCTTCCTCTCCCACATTTTACGAGCATCATTACAGTATTAGAATAACCCTAATTGTAAGATCAGGTAGAAGCTATTTGGCGAACTTCTACCTGATCTCTAGAAAAAATCCCATGCATCCATGGGATTTATCCGTTATTTATTTTTAATGCACGGTGTTAAGGATCATTACGATAAGGCTTAGGGTCAAGTAGTTAATCGAGAAGATAAACAGCTTCTTTGCCCATGCATCATCATCTTTTGCGGTGAAGCCTTTAATACCAAGGAAAAGCCAGAAGAGCGACAGCAGCGTTCCGATGATCATAAAGTAAATACCCGTATAACCGAACACATACATCAAAATCGGAATAGGGATCAGCAGCACCAGATACGGAATAATCTGAATTTTAGTGCGCTTAATTCCTTTCACAACAGGCAGAAGCGGGTAACCGGCTGCTCTGTACTCTTCCACGCGGCGAATGCCCAGCGCCCAGAAATGCGGCGGCTGCCACAGAAACAACCACGCAAATAAAAGAATGGCTCCCATATCGACGTTATGGGTCACAGCCACATAACCGATCAATGGTGGCATAGCTCCGGAGATCGCGCCAACCGAGGTACTCCATGTCGAAGAGCGTTTGAGCCACATGGTGTACACAATCGCATAAACGAACATCCCGACCATACCGAAGATACCGGCAAGAACACCTGAGAAAATAAACAGGTCAGCCAGTCCAAGTGCACCGAGTATAAAGGCATACCAAAGTACAATGGAAGGCTTCAAGCGTCCGGATGGAAGTGTACGGTTGCGTGTGCGCTCCATCTTCGTATCGAGTTCACGATCAAAATAATTGTTATATACACAGGCAGAAGCCATGACAAGCACGGTTCCCAGCAGCGTCAAGATCATTTTGCCAAACTGAATGTCCCATTGAGACGCGACCCAATAGCCTGCAAAAACAGCAATTAAATTAGAACGGATAATCCCGGGTTTCGTAAGTGTTATGAAATCTTTCCATGTTGCCGACGAATCCGGGGGCGTTTGTTTGATGGAAAGCGTTGCGGAATCCGAAGGAGCCTGGTAACTTAAATGATTGTCCACGCCTTAAGAATCCTCCTTATTCTGTCATTATGGAGGAAAGATGCCTCCGCTATAAAGTTTATCATATCAAAAGTTAAAAGTGTTTGACAATCCTCTCCAAAATCATTCACTATTTTGACAATTCGGTGACACATTTTAGTATGGTCAATCCCTTATATATTCATCCAAAAGTGGGTAGTAACTATAATAAGGAAAACATGCACTGCAAAATTTGCAAAATTCTCACATGAATTGCCCGCAGGAGCAGGAATTGCATTTCCGGATTTGTTACAATAATAACAAGAACAACATGAAGGAGACATGGTAATGGATACAGCCACACATTTTGTGATGGGACTTAGTCTGGCCGGTCTCGCCTACGTTGATCCAGCGGTAGCTGCAAGCCCAACGCTTGCCACTGCTGTACTTCTGGGTACGGTCATCGGTTCTCAGGCCCCTGATTTCGACGGGCTATTGCGCTTCAAGAGCAATGCCCTGTATGTAAAGAATCACCGGGGTATCACGCATTCGCTCCCGTTTCTCGTCATCTGGACCGCGCTTATCGGCAGTATTCTAGCGTTGTTGTTCAGTACAGTGCCAGCAGGACACATAATTCTCTGGACAGGAGTCGCCGTATGCGTCCATGTATTCAGCGATTTGTTCAATACGTATGGAACCCAGGCTGTACGGCCATTTTCTGAGCGATGGATATCCTGGAACATCATTCACATTTTTGATCCGTTTATCTTTACGACCCATGCTGCTGCCGTTCTCTTATGGAGCACCGGAGCAGCCAAACCGGCCCCGTTATTTTTGGGTCTGTATATCCTGACCGCGATCTACTATGTCTGGCGCACCGTCGTCCATTCATTCAAGACAGCAGAGGTCAAGCGACTCGATCCTACCCGCCAAGGGGGAGAACGTTACTATGTCATACCCACCGTATCCTTTCATAAATGGCATGTCGTCAAAGCTCTGACCGATGGCAGCTATGAGATTGGTGTTATGAACGGTAATGACCTGGAATGGCGTAAGCATGCATGCAGCGAGCAGCACCCCGCTGTTGAGCATTCCAAGCAGCATCCGGATGTGCAGGCATTTCTCTATTTTACATCATTCGCCGTTGCGGAGGTTGAGAATCTGCCCTGGGGCTATGTCGTTCGCTGGGCGGATGTACGCTACCGCCACCGGAAACAATATCCGTTTGTAGCCGTGCTGGTGATGGATAAACAATTTCAACCCATTAATACGTATGTCGGATGGCTCAGCGCCAAGAAAATGGACAAAAGGCTGTCCATTAATTCAGGCTAAAACTTCATATTAAATAAGAAGGCTGTTTCCATTTCGGAACAGCCTTTTCTATGTTTTCCTCCAATTCAAACTTGACGAAAATTGCCTGGTAGGAGAGAATCACCCTAGAGACTCATTTTTACGCAAGAAAGCCCGAAGCGCTTTGCGCTCCGGGCTGGCGAATGTATTAGATTATTGACGACCGGACATGGATTGTTCAGCCAATTGAACGAGACGCTTGGTAATATATCCTCCAAGAGAACCAGTTTCACGGGAAGTCATATTGCCGTAATATCCGTCTTCAGGAATTTGAACACCCAGTTCTTGAGCAGCTTCCATTTTCATTTGTTGCAAAGCTGTTCTTGCTTGCGGTACTACCAGATTGTTAGAACGAGATTGAGCCATATTAAGATCTCCCTTCAATTCTGCGTGTGTGTTAGTAACAAGCTTGCAAGCTTAGTATGGCTCGGTCGCTGAGAGTTATACAGAAAAGAATTCATATCTTGTCTGGAGGTTTTTTACAATGAGTAAAGGATTGTCCCTATGGTTCGCATGCTCGTCCATCCTTCTTCTGGCAGCAGCGGCCATCGCCATGAGCTATAACGGTTGGATTGCAGTTCTTCTTGGCGTGATCGCCATCGGTAATATTGGCTGGGGCTTCGTAATCAAGGCCAAGAAAAATCGTATAAATGGGCCGGAACCCGAATAATCTTACTTTTTGGGGAGCAGGAAGCCCATCCGTTCCTTGACATCCGTTACGGTGCGTGATGCGGTTTCCATCGCTTTATCGGCGCCTTTTGCAAGAATATCGTACAGCTGACCGGACTCCCGGATTTCAAAGTATCTCTTCTGCAAAGGTTCCAGTACGCTGACAACCACTTCAGCCAAGTTCTTCTTAAAGCCGCCGTACATTTGTCCTTCATATTGATTCTGGATCTCTGTCATAGACATGCCTGAACACTCGGAGTAAATACTCATCAGATTGCTGATCTCTGGCTTTTCAGCAGGATCGTAGCGTACCTCTTTTCCAGAATCCGTCGTGGCACGGCTGATTTTTTTGCGAATCTCATCCGGTGTATCAAGCAGAGTGATATGACTGCCCGGATTCGGGTTGCTCTTGCTCATTTTTTTGGATGCATCATCAAGTGACATAATCCGCGCACCCACTTTAGGGATATACGGTTCGGGAATCGTAAAATAATCACCGAAACGGTGGTTAAAACGTCCTGCTAGATCGCGGGCAAGCTCAAGATGCTGCTTTTGATCCTCACCGACAGGTACGAGATCCGCATTGTATACCAGGATGTCTGCTGCCATCAGTGATGGATATACAAACAAGCCTGCACCGACGGAATCCTTTCCTGCGGTTTTATCTTTAAACTGGGTCATGCGTTCAAGTTCACCCATGGAGGTCAGGGTCGTCAAGATCCAGCCGAGCTCCGCATGTGGCGGTACATGGGACTGCATGTATACATTTGCCTTATCAGGGTCGATTCCGGCTGCGATGAACAACGCTGCTACAGCCTCAGACTGCTCTCTCAGAGCCTTTGGCTCCTGCGCTACCGTAATGGCATGCAAATCCACGACCATAAAATTGCAGGCATAATCATTTTGCAGCTTCACAAAATTTTTCATGGCTCCAATATAGTTTCCCAGCGTCAGTTTACCGCTCGGCTGGATTCCGGAAAGTACAGTTTTCATGAAAATCCCTCCATTAATTCATTTAAATATACAAAAAGGCCCCACGCCCTGAAGGGACGTGAGACCGTGGTGCCACCCTTATTTGCTGACCGTCATTAGAATGATTGCTCAACTTGAACAAATGCAAACTAAAGGTCCGAAACAGCCTTGAATTCCTTAACGTGGAATGATCCGGCCGGCCTACGCGGGAAGAAGCTTCTTCCGTTCAACTCGGCACTCATGGGTCCATTCGGCAAAATCGGCTCCACCGGTTCACATCAACCACCGGCTTTCTGAAGGTTATGCCGTCTTTGCTTACTTGTCCCTGTCATCGTGTTACCATAATCATTAAAAGCCTTTATGCAATGCCTATGATATAGCTGAACTTGCCAAATTGTCAAATCCCTTTTTTATGAAAATATGATTTCTGTGAACTGCAACGAAGGCGTTTTTTTACGTATCACCGCAAAATCTGTTATGATAACTCTATAAGTATCAAACGTAACGATCTGAATTATAGTGGGAAAAGGAGCATCGATATGAAACAAGTGACCAAAGGGCAATGGAATGGTTACGACACGTACATCCTTCATAGTCGTGAGCTTGAAGTCACGCTGCTGCCGTGGCTGGGGAACAATGTGATTTCCATTTGGGACAACATCCAGAGCAGACAAGTCATCCGAAGACCCGATGAAAATGATTTGGCATTTTATATGCAAAAACCCTATCATTTCGGTATGCCGATGCTCATTCCGCCAGGCAGAATTCGCGGAGGCCATTTTGAATATGAAGGCCGCGAGTACCAATTCGACCGCAATACCGCTGGTGACAATCATATTCACGGGCTGCACCGTACACAGCCTTGGAGAGTCAGCGATATTGAGGAAGATGAGGACGGCTGCGCGGTTACCACCGAATTCCTGACCGCGGACGATCCTCACTGGATGGAACAGTTTCCGGCTCCTCTAAAGCTTGAGATGACCATGCGCCTGCAGGGCGATCATTTGACCCAGCGTTTAAGGGTTACACATTTGGGTGAGCAGCCTGTACCTTTCGGCATTGGTTTTCATACCTGGTTTCTCCTTGACGAAAAACCCGGTGACTGGACCCTCCAGCTGCCAGTGGATGCGATTTATGGTCTGGATCAGGACTTACTCACAACGGGTGAAGTTCTGCCTTTAGGACCGCTGGAGCAGCTTAATAAAGGACTAAATATGCAAGGAACCAATTTTGACACACTGCTTCGAATCGGAAAAGGCCAGCCTGTAGAGGCGACCCTGATGCGCAGCGATGGCTATGGATTCAAATATTCAGCAGATTCCGCATATTATAAGCACTGGGTGCTGTATACCAAGGGTGAGGCCAATGAGTTCCTCTGCATCGAACCTTATACTTGGCTGCCGAATGCCCCTAACCTCCCGGTTGGCCCGGATGTTACAGGACTGATTCGCTTGGAGCCCAAGCAGTCCATAGAAATGGATTTGCATTTGAATATGGTTTACCCTGTTCAATCATAAAATAACAATGAAACCAGGCGGTTTTCCGATGCATATCGGGAGGCCGCCTTTTCGATTTTCCATCTAATAATTTCCAGTTATTTTTGTTCTCTTTTGCTGTATGTTTTCAAATCTTTATATCCATAATAACTTCAACAAGTTCAAAGGAGGTGACAACACATGGGTCAAGCAGGACAAAACCAAGGACGCAGCAACCGTTCCAACAACCTGGTAGTACCTCAAGCAAACTCCGCACTTCAACAAATGAAGTATGAAGCTGCTCAGGAGCTGGGCGTTCAAATCCCTCAAGACGGATACTACGGTAATATGACTTCCCGTGAGACTGGTTCTTTGGGAGGTTATATCACAAAACGTCTGGTGCAAATGGCAGAACAGCAGCTTTCTGGTCGTCAATAATCTGCTTTCGGCATTTGTAAATGTGATATCATGTCGATCAGCGGCAAGGCGTGAGCCGCACCTGCTGATCAAACGGTCTAATCCGTAAGAAAAAGGCAGCCTTTGTAAAAAGGTTGCCTTTTTTTGCGCTTTATAACTTGCAAAAACCCTTATTATGTCGTCTAACTAATCAAGCTTTTCGCCACTCGGAAAGCATTATCGTTTGTGATGCTAATATAAAAAAGTCATATATGAGTGCTGTTTGATTAAAAAATTTCAGTAAGTGGATCCGGATATGTATGTCTTGGGTAGCGAATCATCAAATTAGCCATGTTATAATTGGATTCCAGCGTAGCATCGACCACAATCATGCCCTGCCGTACAGCAAATTCGTAGCTAATCTCGCCATGGGTCCAGTGTCGTTTGTATTTCAAACTTTCAAGCGCCATGATTCGGAATGAAGAATATTGCACCGGAGAGAGCCCTGAATCTGCAGAGCGGAGCTCTCCATTTCGACCCTCCAGCGGATTATGACGGATCCCGAATTTGCCAATAGCATTATTGCGTATTTGCACAAATACAGTTCCCGAGGATAGCCCTGAAAGTTCTTCTTCAAGCTCTTTAAATACCATATCAAGCTGTCTTGCTAGGGATAATTGCTCGGTTTTTATCATTTTCTTCCTCCTCTCTTCAACTTTCGTCAAAACTCTTTAGGGCTTATGACTCATTATAAGACAGGGTGCTGAATCACACAACAATTTCAAACAAAATTGGGTATTTATTACTATTATTTTCATTTTTTTGATTTATTTCTCGCCAAAAATCCGCTATTTTTCTGGTTTATCTGACAAAATAAATGATTTTCCCTAGGGTTTCATGCCGAAACAAAAAAAACAGGAAGATAGCGCGATTAAGCGGATCTTCCTGTTTTTGTTTACAGATATAATGAGCTTTTTTGCAAACCTGCAGAATTTACGCCAATTCTTCCGTCATGCCCAAAAATTCCTCAATATCTTGCTGTAGCAGATCAGAAGCACTCTGCCAGAAATCATGTCCTGTTAAATCAGCGTTCAGATGCTTCTTCGCAAGCTCCTCAACCGTCATAGCACCGGTATCCTGAAGCAAAGCATCATATTTATCCGCAAAGCTTGCGCCCTGCTGTAGAGCCTGTGCATAAATGCCTGTGCTAAACATATAACCGAAGGTGTACGGGAAGTTATAGAACGGCACGCCAGTGATATAGAAATGAAGCTTAGAACACCAGAACGTTGGTTCATAAGCAGACAGCGCATCGCAATAAGCTTCCTTCTGTGCTTCCTCCATCAGATCGTTCAACTCTTGAACGCTTAAAAGTCCATTTTTACGTTTTTCGTAGAAGCGGGTCTCAAACAGGAAGCGGGCATGAATATTCATGTAGAAGGCTACGCTGCGTTGGATCTTGTCTTCCAGCAAAGCCAGCTTCTCCTGCTCGTCGCCTGCTTTCTTCACCATTGCGTCAGCAACGATCATTTCGGCAAGGGTTGATGCCGTTTCAGCGACATTCATAGCATAATTTTGGTTGAACACAGGCAAATCATCCATCACATGCTGATGGTAGCCGTGACCCAATTCATGTGCTAGCGTGGAAACATTGGAAGCCGTTCCACTGTACGTCATGAAAATACGGGTTGCTTTGCTGACCGGAAGTGAAGTACAAAAGCCACCAGGACGTTTGCCAGGGCGATCTTCCGCTTCAATCCATGATTTATCGAATGCCATTTCGGCAAAGTCGGCCATTTTCGGACTGAATTTACGGAACTGTTCTACGATGGTCTCCGCTGCTTCCTGGTAAGACACCTTGGTAGAAACCTTTCCAATTGGAGCATCAACATCCACCCAGCTCAGCTTCTCAACCCCGAGGAGTTTGGCTTTGCGTTCCATGTATTTCAAAAGCATCGATTTGTTGTCTTGAATAACGCTCCACATCGCATCCAGCGTTGCATTGGACATGCGGTTAATAGCCAAAGGCTCCTTCAGAACTTCATCCCAGCCGCGGCGCTCATACAGCTTCAATCTGAAGCCGCCGAGATGGTTCAGCGTGTCTCCGCAGTAATCGGCTTTATCAGCCCAAGCTTCCTTCCATTTCACGAACATGGCATCACGGACTTCTTTATCGGCATCATAAAGCTTGTTATGAGCTTGCCCGGCGGAAAGCTGCACCGTTTCGCCATTGACTTCAAATGGAATTTTCACATGGCTCACAACCGTGTCATAATGGTCGCTCCAACCATGGTATCCGTCCACGGCCAGATCCAGCGCCAGACTTTCAAGCTCCGGACTCAGCTTTTCACGGGCTTGATCCCGGCTCTCATTCAATACAAAAGCAATTGGATGAATCTCAGCGCGGCCCATCCAGGCTTTCCATGTCTCATCATTCGTGCGGCCAAGGATATCATCGAATTGTGTCATGATGGTGTTCAAAAGCGCATGCAAGTTTGTGATTCGTCCGGCGAGCTGAACCGCTTTGGTATCCCCTTGATTCTGTGCCTGAAGACAGCTGACAAAAGCACTGCCCTCCGAGAGGCGGGAAATACAGCTTCCCAGAGAAGAAATGACGGCATCAAAAGGCTTGGTTTCTTCAAGACTCGTTGGCGCACCAGCGGCGTTAACATCCTTTTTCAGCTTCAGAAGATCCTGTTCCAGAGTGTCCAGGTACGCTAAATATTCGGAAGATGCGGATCCTCCCGGAAAAATGGACTCCAGATCCCATGTCAATTTTAAATTGTTATTCATTACAGATCACCATTCCTTTGTTTAGGATTTCATTTGATTGGTTTTCATGATAAGGTGTATAACTATAAGAAAACGTCTATCGACGTAATTCCACAGTAGCCAGACCGCATTTGTTGTTGTTTTCTTAAGAAAGTCTAGGCATTAATAGATCCATTGGAGGGATACTCGTCATGAGACCATTGCAAATATCACCGGAAACGGCTGTAAAGCTGTCGGAAAAATTGGGAGTTCCGCTTGAAAATCTCATGCACATGCCGCAGCATATTTTGCTGCAAAAAATCGCTGAGCTTGGCAAAGAACAACCGGATGAGGATCAAGCTGACAAGAAGGACGGACAATGATTCCTTTTGCCAATACATGGCCTTACGATAAGCAAATGGGCGGCATTTATGTGCATGAATGCCCTTTTTGCGGAGCCGGGAATGTGATGTTGAACATCAAGCCCAGTGAACTGAAAGCCGTCAATGAAGGCAGAAAAAAGCTGGTCGTCTTCCCCTGCTGCAGCAGCCGGTTAAATGTGATCGAGACGGATAACGACTATCTTCGGTTCGATCATCCCGTGCGCTAGGAAAACGATAACCCCTTAAACAAAACACGCATGATCTATGCGTGTTTTTGCTTCATGTTCATTTTAGGCCTGCTTCATTTCGTCTGGAAGCTCCAATTTCCTCGCCACCATTTGCTCGCGCAGAACCCCCCATTGCTCACGGGAAGCACGGATCATCGCTGCATCAATAATATTCTTGTCGTTTATGACTCTTGAGAACCATTTGACCGCTTGGCTGAATTCACCGATTCGACGGTTCATTTCCCCGATCAAATAGAGCAGACGGGCATTATTAGCCCCTACGCCTTCAAGTTCATAAACCTTTATGTACGAATCCAAAGAATATTTCAAGAAACGCTGCTCCTGCTCTTCATCCCCTCTATAACGATACAGCCAGGCAATGTGATGAAGGAGACTTGCAACGATCCGCTCCTTTTCTCCAATCGTTTGAGCAACCAGCAGAGCAAGCTTGTACGTCTCAAGGGCAGCTTCCCATTCCCTGTGCCCGTTGAAATCACGCTCTATCCAGCGGCTGCTGATTTTGTCGGCAAAGCGTTTTTTCTGGGAGTCATTCAGCCGCTCCGTCGAATTTTCCGTGGAAGCGAATCCGCATTTCGGACAAACTCTGACAACATAATAATCTGGATTTTCATCCTTGTAATAGGAACAAAAATCAGAATCCGTCCGGATGGCTTTTTTGAAGCTTGGACGCACGCGAGAGGAATTAAATTCATGTTCGCAGTAATAACAGGCTATTTTGATGGAGTATAGAGGTTCTAAAGTCACATCCCCACGTTCCTTTCATGTCTTTCGTCTAGATCTCCCACGATCCAAGGTGTATGATGCAAAAATGACAAGCAGGACCCGAAAGCCGAATGAGGCGTCATGGCTCCATTTTTTAGCAAGTGAAAATTATTTCCATTATATCAAAAAACAAAAAAAGGCGCTAAACGTTTGTTTAGCACCTTGGCGTATTCAGTAGCTGCTCCAATCCTCTTCGCCGGAATGGACCAGTGAGGCGCGAATGACATACACGAAAGCGCAGACAAGAACACCGGCGACAAAACTCATGATCTCATCACTCCATCCATATATTGAAATTTGAATATTGAATAGTAGTTGGTTTGTATATTTTAACATACATTCGTCAAAAAAACATTATTTTTTGTAAACGCTTTCTAACATATTTTGTACTGTTTGTCCGATGCAAAACATAAAATTAGGAAAACAGGATTGATTCGAATGACCCATTCATGAACAGGAAGGTGTGACTATGTCCGTAAAAAAGCTGGGTCTTCCGCTTATGATGGCTTCGCTCGTCAGTTTGCTCCTTCTCATGCTCTTTTTTCCCGGGGCTTACCTCGAATCCGCCCTGCGTGGACTGGCCATCTGGTGGGATGTTCTCTTCCCTTCCCTGTTCCCGTTCTTTATCATTTCGGAGATGATGCTGGGCTTTGGAATCGTGCATTTATTTGGTACGCTCATGGATCCGTTGATGAAGCCGCTCTTCCGCATTCCGGGCAGCGGAGGCTTTGTCGCAGCTATGGGTTATGTTTCCGGCTATCCAATCGGAGCCAAGCTGACGGCCAAGCTGTGGGAGCAAAATATGGTTACGCGGGACGAGGGAGAACGGCTGGTGGCCTTTACAACATCGTCGGACCCTATCTTTCTGATCGGTGCGGTATCCGTAGGATTTTTTCATGACCCTAAAATTGCTGTCATTCTGGCGGCTGCCCATTACGGCGGTGGATTCCTGATCGGGCTCCTCATGCGCTTTCACGGTAAACAGAGTGCCACACCGGACGGTTCAAACGCTTCACGCATGGCTCCAAAGGCTACTGCTGAAGCCGCTGTAAAAGACAGACGCGTTCAGAGAGCGTTTGCCGCTATGCATCAGGCGAGAATGCAGGACGGCCGAGGCATGGGTGAAATGCTGCGGCAAGCGGTTGAATCCTCTTTAAAGCTTATTATTGTCGTAGGAGGGTTAGTTGTATTCTTTTCGGTGTTCCTGGAGCTGTTAACACAGGCCGGTGTAATGAGAATCCTTTATTTTATTCTCGATCAAATGCTCACGGCTGTTGGCTTTCCCCCTTCATTGTCTGAAGCGCTGGTGGGAGGGCTATTTGAAGTAACCTTAGGAGCACGTTCTGCGGGAGAAGCGGCTTCTTCTGTACCTTTGCCATATAAAGCGGCTGCAGCGGCATTTATTCTATCCTGGGGAGGACTTTCGGTTCACGCCCAGATTGCGAGCATTTTACATGCAACCAATTTGCGCTACCTGCCCTTTATGATTGCACGTCTGATTCATGCCATTCTGGCATCGGTTCTTGTCATGCTGCTATGGAATCCGCTCATGGGCAGCTTCATGCCTTCTCCCGTATTTAGCCCTCTACCGGAAATGGGCATCGCTTCGGCTGCAGGCGGCATTACGGATCGAATTGCATTCTTCTGCATCCTGATTGTCTTCATGATCGTGGCCTCTTCAGTATGGTCCTTGATCCGCACCTTATGGCGTGCTGGAAAGCGCAATCCAGCCAAATGAACATTGTGTTATGCTCCGATATTGTTTATGATCGTTATATACCCAAATAAAGGAGCTTAACTCTCTTGAGATATTATGTCCTGGATCGCGGTGATCAGTTGTCCGTTGATTTGAGCGAGCAGTTCCATAAGCTAGCCGCACAACGCGGGTTTCGATTGGATGCCGAATCTCCCGAGATTGTCATTTCGATTGGCGGAGACGGTACCATGCTTCATGCCTTTCATACGTTTATTGACCACATTCCCGATATTGCTTTTGTTGGCGTTCATACCGGCCATCTCGGATTCTATGCTGACTGGCAGGCAGACGAGCTGCCCCAGCTGATCGACCTGATGAGCTCTGCCAGCAAGTCCGGCTCCATCCGTCCGCGGATCGTCAGATACCCGCTGCTTGAGCTGGAAATTCACAGAAAATCGGGCAATGCTTCTTATATTGCACTCAATGAATTCACGCTAAAAGGCGTGGATGGAACGGTCGTTGCCCAAGTAGATATTAACGACCAGACCTTTGAAATGTTCCGTGGTGACGGGATCTGTATCTCGACTCCATCCGGCAGCACGGCTTACAACAAAAGTCTTGGCGGGGCCATGGTGCATCCGACGATTGAGGCGCTGCAAATAGCGGAAATTGCCTCCATCAACAACCGTGTGTTCCGTACGATGGGTTCCCCTTTGCTGCTGCCAAAGCATCATCACACGGATATTTTCTCGCGGAAGGAACAGCGTCTTTTGCTCACCATTGATCATGTCAACATTCAGGTAGATGATTTGATCTCGGTGCGCTGCCAGGTTGCAAAAGAAAAGGTAAGCTTTGCCCGTTATCGCCCGTTTCCGTTCTGGAACCGCGTTCGCGAAGCCTTTCTTGGATAAACGATGACTTATGATATTTAAGTATATAAAAAAAGCGGCTCCCTATTGGGAACCGCTTTTTACCTTCTCCGGCTTCTCAGACTTCTCGGTCTTTTCAGACCTTTCAGTCTTTTCAACCTTTTCAGTCTTATCAGACTTTTCAATCTTTTCAGTCTTATCAAGCTTTTCGGGTTTATCCGGTTTTTCGGGCTTTTCTGGCTTTTCTTTATCCTTCGGCTGGGCCTCCCGGTTCTTTTGCAAGACGAAATAAGCACATCCGAAATTGCAGTATTCGTTGATGTAATCCACCATGCCGGAAAAGGCTGTATCTTTGGTGGATTTAGGATGCTTATCCCGGTAAAATCCCTTTAACCGAAGCTGGTTATAGCCCCAGTCTCCGATAATGTAATCGTAGCGATCCAGCACCTCGCTGTACCGCTCACGAAAGGCTTCAGGGTTCCAGCCGTTTTTATGGTCTTTCAGCAGCTCGTAGCTTTTTCCGCCAATGAGAATCAAATGTGCTCCCCCTGCCTTTCATTCAAAAAAAATCAATCATTATTATTTCTGGCTTGCCGCCGATTTTACCTGCTCATGCGCATGGTAGGAGCTGCGGACGAGCGGGCCTGATTCCACGTGGCTGAACCCTCTCTTCATGCCTTCTTCCTTCAGCTTGGCAAACTCATCTGGATGATAGTATTTAACGACGTTCAAATGCTTCGGAGATGGCTGCAAATATTGGCCAATCGTCATGATATCGCAGTTCACAGCACGCAAATCGTCCATCGCCTGCAAAATTTCATCCCATTCTTCCCCTACACCCAGCATAATGCTCGATTTGGTCGGAATATTAGGCTGCATTTCCTTTGCTCTTTTCAAAAGCTCTAAAGAACGGTCATATTTCGCTTTGGCGCGAACACGATTCGACATACGTTCAACGGTTTCGATATTATGATTCAAAATATCCGGTTTGGCGTCCATCACGACTTTCAGAGCATCCCAGTTTCCCATAAAGTCAGGAATGAGGACCTCGACACTGCACAGCGGCAAGCGCTTGCGGACAGCCTTGACGGTTTCGGCAAAAATCATCGCTCCTCCATCGGAAAGGTCATCCCGTGCGACGCTTGTGACAACACAGTGCTGCAGCCCCATGTTCTCAGCGGCTTCAGCCACCCGGTCAGGCTCCTGCAGGTCAAGCTCGGTAGGTCTGCCCGTATTGACTGCGCAAAAACGGCAGGCACGTGTACATATATCACCCAAAATCATAAAAGTCGCTGTACGGTTTGCCCAGCATTCATATATGTTAGGGCAACGCGCTTCTTCACACACGGTATGTAGTGTCTTCGAGCGCATCATGCTCTTGATCTCTTGATAATTGTCACCGGTCGTCAGTTTGATGCGAATCCAGTCCGGCTTTGGCTCCTTGACGGTTTGATTAGGCAATGATCTGACCTTCTTTCGCTCATGATTAACTGCTGCATGCCCCATATTATATCATGAACTTACCCAAAATACTTCCATTTACCAAGCGGGATAAAATGACTTCTCTTGTATCACTCTATGCATATGCCCGTCCAGTCCGGAAAAAAAGCCTATGAGCTGCTAGCAGGAGGTTGACGATGAGATTATCTGTTTCAAAGCTGAGTATAACCCGCCGTTCAATAATTTGCGCTGCTGCCGCAGTGATTGTCTTCGGAACCATTGCTTCTCCTGCATGGGGTTCTTCTTCCAGTCCCACTCTTACGCAATCCGCGGAGTCCCTGGACAAGATGAGCCGAGAGGAAATACTTACCTCAAGAAAAAAGCTCTACGAGAGCATTGCCGCAGTCACCCATATCCCGTGGTATCGTCTGGCTGCAATTGATCAATATGAACATACGCTAACGAAGGTTCATCCGAAGGATCGACATCATCCAGCGCGGTTAACGGGCATTTTTATGAATGAACCGGTGTGGACCGGCTTGTTCAACCCTGACCAGAGCGACAGCAACCCACGCTCCATCAGTATTTTTAACGGTTATGGCAAAGACGGCTCGGGCGATGGGCAGGCAGATATGAACAATGATATGGATGTGCTATACAGCATGGCCTCCTACCTGCTTCGTTACGGGCAGTCCGAGGATGATTTCAGCATAGCCCTTTGGGAATATTATCATAATAGCCGCTCCGTACAGCGCATCCGTCAATTTTCCAAGCTGTATGAAAAGTTCCATACACTCGACCTGTCGGGTCATGCATTCCCCCTTCCCATCTCGGATTCTTACGCATATCGAAGCACATGGGGAACCGGCCGAAGCTGGGGCGGATACCGGATTCATGAGGGGACAGATATTTTTGCACCTTATGGCATGCCGGTAAGAAGCACTTGCTACGGCATTGTGGAACTGAAGGGATGGAATCCGTTTGGCGGCTGGCGTATCGGAATACGGGATCTGGATAATCGCTACCACTACTATGCGCATTTGCAGGGTTATGAAAAAAGCCTGAAACAGGGCGATATCGTACTCCCGGGTCAAACGATCGGCTGGGTCGGAAGCTCAGGATATGGAAAGCCAGGAACACAGGGTAAATTCCCGCCTCATCTGCATTATGGCATTTACCGGGACAGCGGACTTGTTGAATGGTCCTTTGATCCCTACCCACTGCTGCGCCACTGGGAAACGGAGGAACGGCAGGCAATCAAAAAAAGCAAAAAAGGAACCTCCTGAAGTACAGGGGTTCCTTTTTCTTTTACAACTTTACTATGGCTCGGGCCGTGAAACTTACTCGGCATTACTTTGTTTCTGAGGTTTTTGATTCATCGCTCTTTTCACTGGACTCTCCCGATTCCCCGGTAGATATTCCCGGAATGGCAGGTGTTTCTTTTCCATGTCCGCTTTGGCCTGTTTGTGAGGAGGCAGCGTTTCCCGTAATTCCAGGCAGTGCAATATTCGGAGCGCCCGCATTTCCTACTGGCTGCCCCTGGCTGTTGTAATAGTACATCGGCACATCCCCTACCACCATCAGATAAGAAACCGGAATTTCCGTATCAATGACCTCCGGCTCCATATCGAAAGGAACAACAACAGCCACCTCAACTGTCACATGGATGTAGACTTCTACCAGTACCATGTTAATACCGGCATCCTTTTCCCTCGTATTCAGATCCACCTTAACGGCCCCTTGAGGCTCAATACGGATTGGAACATTCGGCCCAAACGAAGCGATGAGTGGACTTCCCAGTGCTTGACCGAGCGGGATACTCTCAGAGAGCATATGTTTGTTTTGCAGTGTGGTTTGAACGACTTTAAAGGTATCCGAAGTGATTTTCATATGCTCGGCATAATTCAGCATAAATCCGGAGACTTTTCCGGAGGAATCCATTTTCCAGTCAATCAGCTGCTCCGCGTTTCTGCCCTCTGCCACCTGTGAAGCAATGGCTTCATTGATGGCATCTGTTCCGATCTGCTTCATGCGGATTTTAGCCAGATGCATAATTGGAGGCTTTAAATGGTTTTCTACATACGCAAAAAATTGCAGCAGCAGGATCAGGAATATGAGCGCACCGATCAGCCATACCTTCCTCCGGCTCCGCGGCTTGCCCGCTCCTCTGCTCCGCCATCTCGCTCTTCTTTTCATGTCCCGCCCTATCCCCCTTTTGAAGAAGAGGTCGCTTACCTTATCAGCATATGTCCCTGTCCCTCAAAAAAGAAGAGCAAGCCTAAGCCACTTCCTGGTTGGCGGAATGCGGAATCAGCATATACTTCTGATATAATAAGAAAAACAATCTAATGATGTAATTCAAAAAAATTTAATGTGCCCGTATCTTTTTACCACTGACCAAACGTTTTATATATAGAGGCCTCTCAAGGAGAGTGATTAACATGTTAATCCACAAGGAAATGGAAGAAATGTACCCTAAGCTCAAATATTTTTGCCTGCGTGTGACCGGCAATTCTTGGGACGCCGAGGATCTGGCGCATGATTCCATACTCAAGGCTGAAAGGTTCTATCAAAAGGACCCTACTGGCAAACGTCAGGCCAGCTTTCCGCTTCTGGCGACCATTGCACGCAATCACTGGATTGACCAGCTGCGCAAAAAAAACCGCGAAACGGCAGGTCAACCCATCGAGACGCAGTCACGTGAAAAACCGCTGGAGCTGCTAATGAGCGGGCTGGAAACGCTGATGGAGCGGCTGACTCCAAAACAGCTGCTTGTATTTGTCCTGAAGGATAGTTTCGAATACAGGCTGTCTGACATCGCTGATTCGCTTGAAATGAATGAAACAGCCGTTAAATCGCTGCTGCACAGGGCACGCCGTAAATTGAATGAAGATGAGACTCCGGAAATTCCGGCATCGGGGCAAGAATGGGATCAGGTCGATGCGGACTGGTTCCAGCGGCAGCTGCTGGTCGCAATCCGTATGGAGCAGCCAGAGCTGCTGAAGAGGCTCGCCCTTTCCCTGCGGACTGCGAATCAGGCTAAACCAACGCCTGCGCAGCTTGGATACCGTTCCGGCTCTGCTTCATCTTCCCTTCGTTTACGCGCGGCATAGCCCTTCGCTTTTTATCAGAAGGAGGCTATAACGATGAATACAATACCTTACGTAGTAGAGCAGACCCGCCTTGGCGAACGCTCCTACGATATATATTCCAGACTGCTGAAGGACCGGATCATTTTCCTGGGTTCCGAGGTCAACGACCAGGTGGCCAACAGCATTATCGCTCAGCTTCTCTTCCTGGCTGCCGATGACCCGGAAAAGGAAATCTCACTGTACATTAACAGCCCGGGCGGATCTACATCTGCCGGCTTTGCGATCCTCGACACGATGGATTACATCAAGCCGCAGGTCAGTACGATCTGTATGGGGATTGCAGCTTCCATGGGAGCCTTCCTCTTCCTCGGCGGTGCCAAGGGCAAGCGCTATTCGCTTCCGAACAGCGAATTTATGCTGCATCAGCCGCTCGGTGGTGCTCAAGGCCAGGCCACCGATATTGATATTTCCGCCCGCCGGATACTCAAGCTGAGGGAAAAGGTGAACCAATATATTGCGGACAAAACAGGCCAGCCGCTTGAGAAAATATATCGCGATGCCGACCGTGATTTCTATCTCACTGCCGAGGAAGCGCTCGAGTATGGCATGGTGGATCGGATTATTACACAGCCTTTGGCGTAGAGACACTATGCGATGAAGAACCAAAAAAAGCTGTCCGAAGCATATTCGGACAGCTTTTTCGCTTACAGAAGTATCAGTGAAAGAATCAGAAATTGAACAGAACCGAAAATCTCCATGATACCGACCCTCATCGGCTGCAGCTGCTTGCCGGAGTACATCCATGTCTTGATCAACGGGTACACAAAAGGAATACACATCCAAGGATTGAGCGTGAACAGCGGCAATACGAATGAGATGCAATGATAGGCCTTTGCATAGATCTTCCAATGTTTATTTTTCCGCTCACGGAATACGGATTTGACGAAGAACACAGTCCCGGTAAAATACAAGAAATTAAACAGCAGGACATCTGCCAGCTCCCTGCCCCATATCCCTCCTCCCAGCAGGTACGCCGCCGCACCGCCCGTACAAAAGAGCATGATCGCACAAACATCGTTCAACAGGGCCCGCTCGGCCTTGTGGCAGACATGCCATACATTGACGAGAATCAGCAGAATTAAGATAGGGGCAAACCAGAATAGCCAAGGCTCCACCAGCAGCACTGGAATGAGGCACAAAACGGCGGCAGCGGCATAACCTGCTCCCCAACGAAGCCATAGGCTCCGCTTGGTTGTCTTTTTCAAAGCCTGCATCAGCGGATACGATGACAAGTACAGGAACATCCAGGCCAGAAATAGCGGAAGATGAAGAAGGACAGGCTTCGCCGCCATCATGCTGATGATAAAGGGCATGCTGACCATTGCCCAGCCTCCATGCTCTCTTGGAATGACAATGCTTGTCTTTTTCATTAATCTTCCGCCCCTTTTTTCCTTGGCTGGCTGTTCACGGTTCCGATCAACATCTGTCAGCCGCCGATATAGGACATCCCTATTTTCTTCCGCATCGATGCCGTTTGCTCCGTCCGCTCTTCCGAGTATCGGTCTTCTCGTTTCGCCCATACCCCGCGGATGGCCGCAAGCAGCTCTTCATCCGTTGCGCCGCCGCGAAGGAGTGTGCGAAGATCATAGCCTTTGGAGGCAAAAAGGCAGGTATATATTTTGCCGTCCGAAGACAATCGCAATCTTGTGCAGGAGGAACAGAAGGCTTCCGATACGGATGAAATAAAGCCGACCTCAGCCTCTCCGTCCTTATAGCGAAAGCGTTTGGCCACTTCTCCGGGAAAACGGGGCGCAGCCGGTACAAGCTTCTCTGCTCCACCTAACATTTCAAAAATTTCCTTTTTCGTTACCACTCGCTGCAGACTCCAACTGTTGTCATTGCCCACATCCATAAATTCGATGAAGCAGAGCGTGATGCCCAGTTTCTTAAAGTAAGCCGCCATCGGAAGAATCTCCTGATCGTTGACGCCCTTTTGCACAACCATATTCACTTTGACCTCGAATCCGGTCTCCCTGGCAATCTCCATATTGCGAAGAATGATTGACGGTTTAATACCACGGCCATTGATATGACCGAACAGCTCCGGATTCAGCGCGTCCAGGCTGACATTCACCCGGCGGAGTCCCGCATCGTATAGACTCTCTGCCTGCTGTCCAAGCAGGAGCCCATTCGTCGTGCAGCCGATATCTTCGATTCCCTGAATCGTTGTCAGCATCCGCACAAGCTCGGGAAGCCCGCGCCGCAGCAGGGGTTCCCCCCCGGTCAGGCGGATCTTTCGGATACCAAGTGAAGCATATAACCGGGCCAGACGGACAATTTCCTCCCATGACAGCAGCTGATCCTTTGGCATAAATGCATAATCATCTCCGAAGATTTCCTTCGGCATGCAGTAAGCACAGCGGAAATTACAACGGTCCGTCACGGAAATCCGCAGATCGCGCATCGGCCGTGACAACGGATCTATCATGGGATTCCCTGTCATGTTCTCGCTTCCTTTCTTGGTGCTCCTCTGCCCGCTTCTAGCCCCGCAGTTGTGGAGTGCTCTTGAACTTCTTGTTTCCTACGCCTAAATGACTGCTGGGTGGATTAAAGGTGATATCACTAAAGGTACCTACGTACTGAATAATGTCACCTGATTCATCTTTTACCGCATTAATGGTTAATAGCTCTAAATATTCCTCGCCATTCTTTCTGCGGTTCCAAATTTCCCCCTGCCAGCTTCCCTGCTCTTTGATTTCAGCCCACATGCTGCTGTAGAAATCAGTGGATTGACGGCCGGATTTCAGCACACTCGGATTTTTGCCGATCACTTCTTCCTCCGTATATCCCGTCAGCTTTGTGAATGCAGGATTGACGGCATTAATTCTTCCTCTCAGGTCTGTAACCAGAATCCCTTGACCGGTAGAGTTAAATACCTCGGAGGATACCGCTAATTTATCCTGAAAATACATCCACACAACGATAACCAGACTGGCAAGCGCTACCTGCGATAATGCCATAAATCCAATGGAATACTGGCCGGTAACCGAGTGGATAAAGGAGAGCATCAGCGGCGGGAAGAATCCGCCCAATCCGCCCATCATGGACACAATCCCGTTCGCAATGCCGGCTTGCTTGTTGAAATAGAAAGGCACGAGCTTGAAGATGATCCCGTTCCCAAGTCCGGCGCAAACCGCGATGGTTAAGCATCCGACTGTGTACAAGCCGATAGATGGTGAAAAAGCCAGCAGAATGGCTGCAATCGTAAGACCGATAAATACACCCATTAACAAGAACAGCGGTTTGAACTTATCCGCCAGCCAGCCGCCAACCGGGCGCAAGAAAGTTGCCACCACGATAAAGCCGGCCGTCCGCATGCCCGCATCTACCTTTGCAAGTTCAAAATTCGTCACCAAAAAGTTTGGCAGGTATACCGTAAAGGCTACAAATGAACCGAACGTGATGAAATAGAACAGAGAGAAAAACCACAGCTTTTCATTGGTATAGACTCCCTTGATTTGTTCCATCAGAGGCGTCTTAACCTTCGTTTCTTTGCGGTCGCCCAGGAATACGTTCAATACGGCGAAAATAAGCAGCAGAATCAAATATAGCTGAACGGTTCTGGACCATCCGATTTGGGTAGCAATAACAGGTGCAGCGAACGTAGTGATTGCCGTACCGACATTGCCCATCCCATAGATCCCGTTCACAAGCCCCAGCTTTTCTTTTGAATAATATTTTGGAAGAGAAGTCACACCAACGGAGAACACGGCGCCTCCGACTCCGAGGAACAAGCCTCCGATGACAAGAGACGTAAAGGATGATGCCGTACTGATAAAATAAACCGGAAACAGCAGCAGTATAAAGCTGGCTATAAAAACAATCCGTGCGCCAACCACGTTGGCGTAATACCCTAGCGGCAAACGCAGAACCGAGCCCAGTACAACCGGAATCGCAGTCAGGATCGCGAGCCGATCCGCCGGGATGGAAATGTCTTCCCGAATAAACGGCAGCAGCGCGGAGATGATGACCCATACCATAAAGCCAAGCACCAAATTCATTGTTTGCAGCGGCAGCTGCATTTTTTTGATCATTCCAATCACCTTTTCTGAACGTAATGAATGGCAGTTTTGTTGATCCCCATCTCCTATTGTAAGTGACATCATTCACAAAGATAATAGGGAAGTTCCCTGAACCTCGTCAGGGAACTTCCCTATATCAAGCAGCAGGGACCTCTTCTATCCCTTAAGGGATACTAGAAATCCAGCAGTTTTTTCTTTAGCGCGTATTCCACCAGCTCCGGGCGGCTCTTCAGATTCAGCTTTTCCATAATCTTGGCCTTGTGAGCTTCTACCGTCTTAACCGATACAAACAGCTTTTCCGCGATTTCCTTGTTGCCATAGCCCTTGGCAATCAAGGGCAGGATCTCAACCTCACGTTTGGACAAGCTGTTAAACGGATCATTGTCCGCGCTCTCGCTGTCCTTTTTGATAAATTCCCTTACAAGCGAGGTCGCCATCTGTGGATGGATATAGGTACCTCCCTTATGTACCATACGGATGGCTGAGACCAGCTCTTCATCGGGCGCATTTTTGAGCACATAACCGGAAGCCCCATTTTTAAGCACATGAAACAGGTAATCATCATCATCGTACATCGTTAATATCAGTATTTTTGTTCCCGGAAAATCACTGCTGATCTTACCGGTGGCAATCAGGCCGCTTTCGCCAGGAGGCATACTGAGATCCATCAGCAGCACATCGGGTTGATGCTTCGCCACCATCATGTAAGCCTCAATGCCGTCGGCCGCCGTCGCGACGACCTCCATATCCTCCTGATAGTTCAGGATCATGGAGAAGCCGCTCCGGACCACCGCATGATCATCTGCTATGACAATTTTCATCGTACATCGGCCTCCCTCTTGTTATCCTGTGATAATGGAATGCGGAGCTCCACCGTTGTCCCCTCGCCGGGAGCGGAATTCAGCATAAACTGGCCGTCGACAAGCTCGGCGCGCTCACGCATTCCGTATAGGCCGAGACCGGTGCCTTTGGCTTCGTTGTAATTCATGTTAAAACCGGCCCCGTCATCCTTGACGGTCAGCTGAAGACTGCCGTTCTCTTCGCATAACCGGACATGTACCTCATCCGTGCCCGAATACTTCAGCGCATTCAGCACGGCTTCCTGGCACACGCGGTATACCACGGTTTCGATCTCGCTGCCATATCTGGCTGCAGACAGTTCTGCGGAGAAATCCACCAGGAGCCCGTAGTTTTTCCCGATCCATTTAAAATGTGAGCGAAACGCAGCCTCAAGTCCCAAATCATCTAATGAGGATGGCCGAAGCTCAACCGACAAATGACGGATATCATCGAGCAGCCGGGTCAAGGAGACCTCGGTCTGCTGCAGCTTCCTCATTACGTCTTCTTCTACATTCATATACTTAATGACGCGCAGATCAACAAGCGAGCTAAGCAGCTCCTGGGCCACACTGTCATGAAGCTCCCGGGATATTCGCTTTCGCTCATCCTCCTGCGCTTTTATAACGTATTTAAGCAAATTCGAGCGCTGAAGCATCTCCTGCGTCTTCTGCTGCTTCGTCAGATCCAGAAGCATCAACACCCGAATGCCCCGGTCCTCATCAATGGTATGATAGCTGGCTGCATAAGGAACAACCCCTTCGCCGCGAGTCTTGAGATAAACCTGAAACGAGGAAAAGTCCCCCTTCGGATAGTCCAAATAACATTTGGAGCAGGCCATCTGATCCTTTTCATCCGTGTAGCCCTTACAGGTTTGACAGAAGGAATCATCCACGCCGGCATGCATCCGCTCGATCACTTCGATGTCAAGAATGTCCTCCGCCGCCGGATTCATGGCGACCACACTGCCCTTTTCATCGATAAAAAAGATAGCTTCCATGCTGTTTACATACATTTTTCTGAGCAGATCGCTTAATTGCTCATCCGTCATTTGAATCAAGGCTGCGACACCTCCTTGGCGTAAAAAGCCCCAAAAGCTGTTCCGAGCCCATCTTGAAATATGTCAAAGGAAGCTTTATTCAACCGATTTTCCTCGCGGTATCCTACGAGCAGAACTCCCATAACACGACTACCATCCCACAGCGGCACAGCTCCAAGGCTTTTTAGCTGCTCCGCAACAATGATGGGGTAATTAAACAAATCCCGCGATTCAATATCCGTGTCCACATTTTGAATAAGCATCGGCTTACCCGTCTTAAATACAATCCCTGCGATTCCTTTCCCGGAATGGAGAACAATACGCTTGTAACGTTCATTGATATTTCCAGAAGCAAACTGCCAGGTTAATACGAATCGGTCCTCAGCCGGCTGCACCAATGCCATGGACACGAAGTCGAATTGAAACCGGTCCCGGAGCTCGTCAATTTCCTCTTGGTAATGAAAGATCGGCTGATTCATCATAGCGATAACTCCTCTGACGTAGAAAAGAAGGCTGTTCGCCTTCTCTCATCTACGATTCATATTTGCGGTGCTTTCTATACAGGATATATCTTCTGCCTGCATAATTCAACGGAACGCTCCACACATGCACCAGGCGGGTAAACGGCCACAGAGCGAAAATACCAAAACCCGCAAGCATATGAATTTTAAAAGACATCGGTACATTCTCCATCAGTGAAGCATCAGGCCGTAAAATAAACAGATCCCGGAACCAGACTGAAATGCTTTCCCGGTAATTGAAATCCGGCTGGATCGCATTGGAAACCAGCGTACTGTACATCCCCATGAATACAATAAACAGCAGAAGAACATTGACGATCATATCGGATGCGGTGCTGAGCTGGCGGACATTTTTAATCGTAAATCTACGGGAGGTGAGCAAAATCATACCCGCCAGCGTTAAGAAGCCGAACGCACTTCCGATATATACCGCCCCGATGTGATACATATGGTCACTGACCCCTACCGCCTCCATCCAGGATTCGGGAATGCCAAGGCCTGCCACATGACCGCCGATGACCGGTATGATGCCCAGATGGAACATCAGGCTGCCCAGCTTAAGCTTCTTTTTCTCAATAAACTCGCTGGATTTTGCCGTCCAGTTGAATTGATCTGTGCGGTAGCGGTATATATGGCCGACTATGAAGACAGCAACACAAACGTAGGGAAAGATGACCCACAGAAACTGATCAATCATGCTCATGCGCGGCAGCCTCCTGAATGATGCATGCTTTGAACGTCTCGCGGAGACCTTGAATGAGATGAAAATAAGGGCTTTTAAACTTTTCCAAAGCTTTCAGAAGATGATAGGTTCCGTCCTCCATGACCGCAATCATCAATTCCAGGCTTTCCGCTGCTTCTTTCTCATGTCCCCGCCACTGGGCAGCATACAAAAATTCACACATGAGGGGCAGGTAATCAGAGAGCTCCGAGCTCATGATATCCAGGCCGAACAGCTGATACGTCTCTTTAAGTCTGGCAAGCATCTGCCCACGTTCCCTGCCCTCCTCGAATTTAGAATATGTCATATATAAAGTAGACTTCTTCTGAAAATCAAAGGTCTGGACATACAGCTCCTCAATTTGTTCCATGCTGTATTCATGCATGAGTTCCCAGTAGGTTCGAATCGATGCATAGGCAGGATGGGAGGAGTCCAGCGACTCCTCCATGACTGACGGATGAAAATCCAGCTTTTCCGGATAGGTGAGCATCTGGGCAAAAAATCCGAACACATCTTTATATTCATGCAGCTTTCCGAAATTAATCACGCCAGATCCCCCCATAGAAGTTTTCTTCGTACAGTTCTTTGCCGCTCTTGCCCTGCGGGCTTGCCGGCCCACAGCCGCTGCAGCTTGACCCGAAGCCTTCCGAGCCTTGGGAACGGTAAACATCCATATGGCTTTCTTTATGTGAAGTAGGGACCACAAACCGGTCGTCGTATTTCGCAATCGCGAGAAGCCGGTACATCTGTTTCATTTGATGGGTGGTCAGACCGACCCGCGCGAGCCGCGACTCATCAAATTCTGTACCTGATGACTCGGCACGCATATAAGAGCGCATCATGGCCATTTTTTGCAGGGCTTCCTTCACGGTAACGGTATCACCTGCCGTCAGCAGATTCGCCAAGTACTGGATCGGGGTGCGCATCTCTTCAATAGCCGGGAAAATCATGTCCGGGTTCTCGATCGAATCCCGGCCCTCAAAGTAGTTCATGATCGGACTGAGCGGCGGAACATACCATACCATGGGCAAAGTCCGGTACTCGGGGTGGAGCGGGAAGGCAAGCTTGTATTCGATGGCCAGTTTATATACCGGCGAATTTTGAGCTGCCTCAATCCATTCCTCCGTCAGACCGTCCTTGCGGGCCTGTTCAATAACCGCTGGATCATTTGGATCTAGGAACAAGCTGCACTGCGCCTCATATAAATCCTTTTCATCCGGTGTGGATGCAGCTTCCTGCACCCGGTCAGCATCATACAGCATAACGCCTAAATACCGGATGCGGCCCGTGCAGGTTTCTGAACATACCGTTGGCAGTCCTGCCTCAATTCTGGGGAAACAGAAGGTACATTTCTCGGCCTTGTTCGTTTTCCAGTTGAAATATACCTTTTTGTAAGGGCAGCCTGTCATACAATACCGCCAGCCGCGGCAGGCCTCCTGGTCCACCAGTACAATGCCGTCCTCGTCCCGCTTATACATGGCTCCGGAAGGACATGATGCCACGCAGCTAGGATTAAGGCAGTGCTCGCACAGGCGGGGCAGGTACATCATGAATGCCTGTTCGAAGTTAAACTGAATTTCTTCTTCGATCTTCTCTATATTAGGATCCTTGGGTCCGGTCACATGCGCGCCAGCCAGATCATCTTCCCAGTTCGGTCCCCATTCCAGATTCATCTTGTCACCGGTCACGGCAGAATGTGGACGGGCGACCGGCTGATGCTTCTTCTCCCCGGAATTCGTCAGATGTTCATAGTTATATGTCCATGGCTCATAGTAATCTTTCATTTCAGGCATATCGGGATTGTAAAAGATTTTGCCGAGCGCGATTTTGGACAGCCTGCTGCCGGATTTCAGCTGCAGCTTACCCTTTTTCAGCATCCAGCCTCCCTTGTACTTCTCCTGATCCTCCCACCGGACGGGATAGCCGATGCCCGGTTTCGTTTCTACGTTATTGAACCACATATATTCAGCCCCCGGACGGTTCGTCCAGGTGCTCTTGCAGGTCACGCTGCAGGTGTGGCAGCCAATGCATTTATCCAGATTCATGACCATGGCGACTTGTGCTTTAATCTTCAAGCCAATCCACCTCTTTCATTTTGCGGACAGCCACGTACACATCCCGTTGATTTCCGATCGGTCCATAGTAGTTAAACCCATAGCTAAGCTGAGCATATCCCCCGACCATCTGGGTCGGTTTTACATGTATTCTCGTCGGCGCATTGTGGCTGCCGCCGCGATCCTTCGTGATCTCGGAGCCCGGAACATTGATATGCTTATCTTGAGCATGGTACATATACATCGTCCCTTTAGGCATCCGGTGGCTGACAACAGCCCGGGCGGTAACAACGCCATTGCGGTTGTATACTTCCAGCCAGTCGTTGTCCTGAATATCGTTCGCCGCCGCGTCATCATTGTTCAGCCATACAGTCGGACCACCGCGGAACAACGTCAGCATGTGCAGATTATCCTGGTAGGTGCTGTGGATGTTCCACTTGCCGTGCGGCGTCAGGTAACGGAGCACAAGCGTATCCTTGCCCCCGGTAATCTGCTTGTCGCGTGGACCGAACACCATGGGCGGAAGCGTTGGTTTATATACCGGAAGTGCTTCCCCGAACTGCAGGAAAATTTCATGATCGATATAAAAATGCTGTCTGCCGGTCAGTGTGCGGAAAGGCACCAGACGCTCAATATTCGTCGTGAACGGTGAATATCGTCTTCCCATTTTGTTCGATCCGCTGAATACCGGCGTTGGAATGACTTCACGCGGCTGGGCTGTAATGCTTTGAAATGTAATGCGCTCAGCTGCGCGGTCTGCAGAGATATCCTTCAATGCAACCCCAGTATCCTGCTCCGCAGATTCCCATGCACGCTGCGAAACTTTACCATTCGTGGCCGAAGATATATTCAAAATGGCATCTGCCGCATTCCTGGCGGTATGAAGCTTAGGCAGACCATTTTTGATCGTGTCATCATAATAGGTGCCGTTCATGCGTTTTAGCTCTTCATACTCCTCGGCAACCGAGAAGCTGACGCCATGCGCCCCCACTTTACCAGTAGCCAGGTTCGGGCCGAGCGTAACGAATTTGTCGTAGATTTTCGTGTAGTCCCGCTCCACCACCGTCAGGTTGGGCATTGTTTTACCAGGAATGGCTTCAATCTCGCCCTTGCGCCAATCCTTTACTTCTCCGTAAGGCTGGGCAATCTCGTTAATAGAGTCATGGGCCAGCGGTGTGGTCACAAGATCTTTGTACACGCCGGGCAGATGTGTTTTAGCCATTTCCGAGAAGCTCTGGGCAATCGTTCTGTAAATATCCCAGTCCGAGCGTGATTCCCAGAGCGGATCCACTGCCGGATTAAATGGATGCACGAAAGGATGCATATCCGTTGAAGATAAATCCGTTTTTTCGTACCAGGTTGCTGCCGGGAGAACCACATCCGCATACATCGGGGTCGATGTCATCCGGAAATCAAGGGCAACGAGCAGATCCAGCTTGCCTTCTACATCGTCGCGCCAGACCATCTCCTCAGGCTTCTCATCTTCATTCGGTGTGGAGAGAAGACCATCCGATGCTCCAAGAAGATGCTTCATAAAATACTCCTGCCCCTTGGCGGAGCTCGAAATCAGGTTCGAACGCCATACAAACAGCGACCGCGGGAAGTTCTCCGGCGCATCCGGATCTTCAGCCGCAAATTGTGTATCCCCTGAGATGATTTGTTCCAGCGTATGCTTCACGATTTCTTCGTTGGTTGTTTTCCCCTGCTGCGCTGCTTCCTCTGCGAATGTCAGGCTGTTCTTGTTAAACTGCGGATAAGATGGAAGCCAGCCAAGTCTTGCAGCAAGCACGTTATAATCAGCCGGATGCTGGTAACGGATATCACCGCCCGTAGGCGATTTCAGGGAATCGGCACCCATTTCTTCGTATTTCCACTGATCCGTCGCAAAATAGAAGAACGATGTCGCGTTCTGCTGGCGCGGCGGTCCCTGCCAGTCCTTCGCAAAAGCAACCGTAGACCAGCCTTCGATCGGACGGCATTTTTCCTGTCCCACATAATGCGCCCAACCTCCGCCGTTCACCCCTTGTGATGCGGTCAGAATAACCAGATTCAGAATGGAGCGGTAGATCGTATCGCTGTTGAACCAGTGGTTAATCCCCGCACCCATGATGATCATGGAGCGGCCTCCGGTATCCAGCGAATTTTGTGCAAACTCCCTGGCGATCTGAACCACGACCGATGCTTTCACTCCGGTTATGTTTTCCTGCCAGGCAGGTGTATAGAATGAACTCGCATCATCGTATCCGGCTGCTTCAAGCTTACTTCCAGTACGTGCGATTCCATACTGGCTCAGCATCAGATCGTAGACGGTGGCCGCTAAACGCTGCGTTCCGTCAGAGAGTTGAATCTTTTTTGCAGGGATTTTGCGTTCAAAGGTCCCATTCGCATTGTTATCAAAGAAAGGAAAGCTAATGTTATGCCACTGCGCCCCCTGCGGCTCCACTGACAGTGCCGGAGCAATAACGGATCCGTCTTCACGTTCAAGGATCAGATTCCATTTCTTATCCTGCTCCCAGCGTTGACCCATCGTGCCATTCGGAACCGTGATTTCATTCGTCACTTCATCGATAATCACCGGCTTCCACTCGGCATGCTGTGAAGTATCTCCGAGATCACTCGCCCGCAGAAAGCGCCCTGCCTTATAACCACCCTCATGCTCATCCAGTAGAATGAGGAAAGGCATATCCGTATATTGTTTAGCGTAATTCAGGAACATCGGCTCCTGACGCTCATGATAAAATTCATTCAAAATGACATGCGTCATCGCCTGGGCAATCGCCGCGTCTGTTCCGGGATTCGGAGCCAGCCAGTTGTCTGCAAACTTGACGTTCTCTGCATAGTCCGGCGCGACCGATACCACCTTGGTGCCTTTGTAACGCACTTCGGTCATGAAGTGGGCATCCGGCGTCCGGGTTAAAGGTACATTGGAGCCCCACATGATCAGATAACCGGCATTGTACCAATCGCTTGATTCCGGCACATCCGTTTGCTCTCCCCAGATTTGTGGAGATGCAGGCGGCAAATCCGCATACCAGTCGTAGAAGCTCAGCATCTCGCCTCCAAGCAGGGAGATGAATCTGGCACCTGACGCGTAACTGATCATCGACATGGCGGGAATAGGTGTAAACCCGGCAATCCGGTCAGGACCATATTTGCGAATCGTATATATTAACTGGGCGGAAATCAGCTTTGTGGCATCCTGCCAGGATACACGTACATGGCCGCCTTTACCCCGCGCTTGTTTATAGGATTTGGATTTCTCCGGGTCTTCAACAATGCTGGCCCATGCTGCGATCGGGTCGCTGTGCTGGCTTAAAGCCTCATTCCACATACGCCATAAACGGCCGCGCATATAAGGATACTTCACACGCAGCGGACTGTATTCATACCAGGAGAACGAGGCACCCCGCGGACATCCGCGCGGTTCAAATTCCGGCATATCAGGTCCGCAGGAAGGATAATCGATCTGCTGATTTTCCCAAGTGATGATGCCATTTTTCACGAACACCTTCCAGCTGCAGGAGCCTGTACAGTTCACGCCATGCGTCGTCCGCACGACTTTATCATGTGACCAGCGCTTGCGGTACATATCCTCCCACTCTCGGCTTTTTTCCTCGAGAACAGACCAGTTGTCTGAGTAGCTTTCTAATTTTTTGAAGAACTTCAGTCCCGACTTTCGTTTCATAGGACGCTTCAACTCCTTCTGTGTATATGACCATGATTGGGGAATCAAGGTGTCGTCCATTCGTATAACTTTATTATGAGCGCCGCCTCTTACGGTTCCTATTAGGGAAACTCCTATATCCCTTCGAGAATTCCCTTGGTTGATGGGGGTAGATGGTGCTGGAGGGAATATGATTGTTTCGCTGTTTGGCAAGATGGTAAAAAAGCCTGGTGGAGACTGCTGCTTTTGCGCATGTTGCGGGGATGGTTTCCGGGTTCGGACAAAAAAAGCCCCCTCTTCACCTTGTGAAGAAAGGGCCATAATGATCGCCTGTATCCTTACGAACTACACCGCGGCACGCATACGCTCGAACAGCACGTTGTTCTCCAGATGGATATGCTCGAAAGTATCCTTTTCAAGCATCGCCAGCCGCTGGTAAACGAGCCGGTACGTACCGCAGGCATCGGCGGGAGGAGCAAAATCACTGGTTATTTCCCGCAGCTCCTTCAGCAAGTCGCCTGCCTGCTCATGCTCCTGTTCCAGCTCGGACACATGCGGCTTAAGTTCCTCTGCGGCTTGGAGACTCGGATTGGAAACAAATTTCAAAATAAGCGGGAATACATTCAGATCCTCATCCTTAGTATGCTCCAGCAGCTCTTTGCTCAAATCCGCAAAAATCGCCTGCACTCTCAGCAGCTCAGGATGATGTTCGCCATGAACACGGGCCAGCTTCGTCATATATGGTGTCAACGCTGGCAGCTCGTCTCGCAGAAAAGCATGATGCTTCTGCTGGATATATTCAATTAGCTCCGGTTCAGTCAGCTCACCGGGACGGCTCTCCTGGTAGTCAGCCATCTTGGTCTCCAGGGTCTTTATCTCTTCAAGAACAACAGCAGGGTCCAGCTTTCGTTTACACGCCGCTTCCTCCAGAGGAACCTTCCCCCCGCAGCAAAAATCAATGCGCAGTGCACGGAATAAATCTGCCGTTTGCGGTACAGCCGTTACGATATCGGACACTTGCGTTTCTAACGTGAATGAACTCATATCAAGGACCTCCAAATAGTGGTTGGATGCGCAGAATGCTATTTCTGTTTACAGACCCAGTATAAGAAAATCCCGGCTCGGTTCGTGTGATTACAGTCATAACGAAATTCAACGATCTGTGAACTTCTATTCTCTTTCGATCTCGATTCTCAAAATACTTTTTGTTGACGCTTACAGTTACGATCTGCCATACTTGTATGGTAGTATGGAACAAAGGAGGTGACCAAGATGGATGAAAGCATATTTCAACAATCCGGCTCGGCTGGCAGCGCCGTATATCAGCAGCTCAAACAGCAGATTGTCAGCCTGGAGCTTGCGCCCGGCACCACCTTGTCCGAGAAAGAAACTTCATTAAACTTTCAGGTAAGCCGGACTCCTGTCCGCGAGAGTTTCGTCCGCTTGGCTCAAGAAGGACTTGTATGGGTTCTCCCCCAACGTGGAACCCGCGTATCGCTCATTGACTCGGATATGGTTGAAGAAGCCCGGTTTATGCGCGAGCAGTTGGAGAAGGCCGTGATCCGGCTCGCTTGCGAAGCTTTTCCTGCTGGCAATCTTGCAGCCCTGGAAAACAATCTCGCACAGCAGCATGAATCCACACAGCAGCATGACGGCAAAAAAATGTTCGAACTGGACGAGGCCTTTCACCGCATCCTGTTTGATGGCTGCCGCAAGAACGGCACATGGAATGTCATTCAGCAGATGAATGCCCATCTCAACCGTACCCGTGTCCTTTGGCTTTGGACTGAACCTCATTGGGAGCTTCTCTATGAGCAGCACCGGGAAATTTTCCTCGCTGTGAAGCAGAAGAATGCGGACCATGCCGAACAAATCATGAAGGAGCATATGCAACTCAGCATTGCCAACCTCCCCGTACTCAAGGAGCGCTTTCCCGAATATTTCAAATCATCCTGATGACCGGACAGCCAAAAGGCTACAGCTGGCTATCCCGATATTCATTACATGATAAGGTGGTGCAGGAATGCGTATGGTATTCCGCTGGTTCGGCGAAGGGAACGACACCGTTTCGCTCGGCCAGATCAAACAAATTCCCGGAGTCGAAGGTATCGTATGGGCGCTGCATGATATCCCGGCTGGAGAAGCCTGGCCCATGGACAAAATCAATCAGGTCCGCGACCAGGCAGCAGCATATAACTTCCACCTGAACGTGGTCGAAAGCGTCAATGTGCATGAAGATATTAAGCTCGGTCTCCCGAGCCGTGATCCATATATTCAAAACTACATCACTACGATCGAACGGCTGGCCCAGGTTGGTGTTAAAGTGATCTGCTATAATTTCATGCCGATTTTCGATTGGGCACGTACCGATTTACATAAACGTATGGATGATGGTTCAACCGCACTCTTTTTTGAAAAATCCAAGATCAGCGATATCGATCCATTCGAGCTTGTAAAAGGGATTAATCAAAACAGCAAACTCACCATGCCGGGATGGGAGCCGGAGCGTCTTGCGCATCTGACCTCTCTGTTCAAGGCTTACAAAGGGGTTTCTTCCGAGGAGCTATGGGGGAACCTCAAGTACTTCCTTAAAGCCGTTGTTCCGGTTGCGGAACGCTGCGGTATTCAAATGGCCATCCATCCGGATGATCCGCCTTGGCCGATATTTGGTCTGCCCCGCATCATTACCGGTCAGGAAAGCCTGCGCCGCCTGCTCTCGCTGGTGGACAGCCCGTCCAATGGTATTACGCTGTGCAGCGGTTCGCTGGGTGCCAATCCGGACAACGACATTGTGTCCATGATTAACGAGTTCCATGACCGCATTCCCTTTGCCCATATCCGTAATGTCCGCGTGTATGAAAATGGTGATTTCATCGAGACATCCCACCGCACCCAAGACGGAACCGTTGATATTGCAGGAATCGTCAAAGCCTATCACGACAATGGTTTTGAAGGTTATGCCAGACCGGATCACGGCCGCCATCTATGGGACGAGGAATGCCGCCCGGGTTACGGACTGTATGACCGCGCTCTCGGTATCATGTATCTTTGGGGTCTATGGGACGCTCTGGAGCGAGTTCAACCCCTTCATAGGAAAGAGGGATCTGTATGAGTATTCTGCCCTTACACCCTGCTCTGCAAGGAAAGACTGCAGTTATCACCGGTGGCTCCGGCGTGCTCTGCCATGCTATGGCTTTGGAGCTTGGACGCCAGGGTGCCCGTGTAGCCATCTTGAACCGGACCATCCAGAAAGGGGAACTTGTTGCCGAAGAAATTCGCGCAGCGGGAGGCACGGCCGCAGCAATCGCCTGCGATGTTACAGATAAGGACAGTGTACCAGCAGCCGAGGAGTTGGTGCGCGAGCTGTTTGGCGGATGTGACATACTGATCAATGGAGCGGGAGGCAACCATCCAAGCGCGAATACGACAAACGAGATTTATCATACGGGTGATGAAGGTCTTCCGGATATCACCTCATTCTTTGATGTCAGCGTACAGGGATTCCGCAATGTTATGGATCTGAATTTTATCGGGACCTTCCTCCCTACACAGATATTTGCTAAACATATGATTGGCCGCCCGGGAGCTACCGTACTTAATATCTCATCCATGAGCTCGGTAAGTCCGATGACAAAGGTACCTGCCTACAGCGCCGCCAAAGCCGCCATTAATAATTTCACGCAGTGGCTGGCCGTGCACTTGGCCGAATCCGGAATTCGCGTCAACGCCATGGCTCCGGGCTTCTTCCTGACGGAACAGAACCGTACACTGCTCACTCATGCGGATGGTTCACTCACTGAACGTTCGCATAAAATCATCACCCACACGCCGATGCGGCGATTTGGTGTTCCCGAAGATTTGCTTGGTACCCTGCTCTGGCTCGTAGACGAATCCACTTCAGGATTTGTCACAGGAACGGTCATCCCCGTGGACGGCGGCTTTATGGCATATTCCGGCGTTTAACCATACATATATCACAAGCAAAAGAGGGGCTGTCCAAGGTCATTCAGACCTTGCGAAGCCCCTCTTGATTATGATTCAACAGACAATACAACCATTCCGATTCCTGATAGGGTCATCAGCTGCATCTGCAGTTCATGTACTTCTTCTTCACCGAACAAAACGCTCCATTTCCCCAAATCAGGAAGCGTTATAATACTCTCACCCGGGCTACCGTGATAGAGAATATATAAGTGCTTGGAGGCGTCGCCTCCTGCATGATTGCGAAGCGTGAAAGCCACGCTGCCGACTGGCGTCTCCTCAAATTCAAGATGTTCCCTGATCTCCGCCGCAGTACGCAAACGGAAAGCCGAATGCTCCTGCCGAAGCCGGATGACCTGCTGCATGTACCTGATATCACTTGGATGAGCGGCGCAGCGTTCCCAATCGAGCCAGTTTATCTCATCCGGTGATTTATAGCTGTTTTCCACTCCGTTTTTGGTCCGCATAAATTCCTGGCCTGCGTGAATAAACGGAATACCTTGGCTTGTCAAAATAATTGCCGACCCCAAACGATGCATTTTTTGGCGCTCATCGTCTGTTCTCCCTTCCGTCGAAAGGACCAGCTTGTCCCACATCGTATGATTATCATGGCATTCCACATAATTGACGCTTTGAACAGGTTCAACGGCGAACTGCCGCAGTTTGCCGTTATATTCAATTCCGCCTGCGATGCCTTTTCGGATATCATTCTCGAATCCGCTTGCACCGCTGATAAAGCCCTTGTTCTCATGGATAAAAATGCTCCCTTTGATTGCATCTCTTAATCCATCATTGAATTGTCCGATTCCCGGAAGCTGCCGGGCATTCATCTGATTAGCCCGCTTCTCAGCCATCAGTACGGTATTCATGTTCCAGCCCTCTCCGATGGTGATGATAGAAGGATCGATTTCATCCAGACGCTGGCGGATTTCATTCATCGTTTCAATATCCATCAACCCCATCAAATCAAACCGGAAGCCATCAATATGATACTCTTTTACCCAATGAAGAATGGAATCCACAATGAATTTGCGGCCCATTTTCCGCTCCGAAGCAAATTCATTACCGCAAAATGCCCCGTTCGAGAGAGAACCATCCTCTTTATAACGCAAATAATAGCCAGGGACAAGCTTCGTAAAGTTAATCAGGTACCAGTCATATACATGGTTATACACCACATCCATAATGACCCGTAAGCCCTTGTCATGAAGTGTCTGTATCATCTGCTTCATTTCCGTAATCCGCACGGAAGGCTCATACGGATCCGTCGCATATGAACCTTCCGGAGCATTATAGTTTTTCGGGTCATAACCCCAATTGTACTGAGGCAGGTCCAGCCTTGATTCATCAACACTTTCGGTAGAATAGTCATACACGGGTAACAATTGGACATGAGTAACCCCAAGACTTCGGATATGATCGAGTCCTGTCGGTATATTTTTGGGACCCTTTGTCCCTTCCTCAGCTAAACCGAGATACTTCCCCGGATGGGAAATCCCGCTGCCCGGATGAATGGACAAATCCCTCACATGCAGCTCATAGATTACCGCGTCCACTGGAGAATGCAGAGGAGGCTTGTCTTTTGTCCAGTGACTTGGATCTGTAGCCGAGAAATCCAAGATTGCCCCCCTGTCCCCATTAATGCCAACGGCTGCCGCGTAAGGGTCCACCGCCTCATTCCACTGCTCGCCAACCTTCACCTTATACTTATATCCAATGCCTTTGTAATCGCCTTCAAGATGAAGTATCCAGGTCCCCCCGACATCCCGGGTCATCTCCATCTCCTCTGCAAACGTACAAGCCCAAACCGGATAGAGCATTACCTTCGCTTCGGAAGCTGTGGGAGCCCATAATCGAAACCTCGTTTCTTCCGGCGTATAACGCATGCCAAGATCGTCGCCATCGTAAGCAAAAAGCTCGTCAAACGCTGCATCAAATACAGAAACGCCGTTCGTGACCGCCGGATCACCGTAGTCTATAACGACATCATGTTCCTTTTGTACTGCCACTTCAGCCACTCTCCAATATTTAAGTAATTATGTCCATTATAGCAAGCAACACTGGAGGTTGCGTCAGCTTTTTTTAGATGGAAAGTCCATCTGTATTGTCCACCTCAGTAAATACCCTATTGTGTTTTGATTGACCCTTTTAAAGGTATGTATGGATAAAATTCCGATTATGAATATACTCGTAAGATGGCGTTTTTATGCAAAATAAAAAGGAGTCATACACATGACTCCTTTCGATTCGTGCCCCTAAGAATATAAGCCCGTCCAGCTACAGACTAAATGAATATCGGCTTTCAGATGCGAGTTAGTGGCCTATTGAAAATGCCGCTGCCGCATCGCCTCAAACAGCATCACCGTCGAAGCCATGGCCACATTCAGCGACTCCGCCTGGCCTTTCATCGGAATAATCAGCGATTCGTCCACCAGCTTCTGCGCTTCCACCGACACGCCCTTTGCTTCATTGCCTAAGAGCAGCCAAGATGGTCCGGTAAAATCATACCCATAACAGGTTGATGTTGCCTGCAGGCTTGTACTGATGATGCGCACACCATTCTCTTTAGCTTGAGGCAGCAGCTCCAGCAAATCCCCCTCCACGACTGGCAGATGAAAAATCGACCCCATCGTGGAGCGAATCGTTTTCGGATTATAGATATCCGCCGAACCGCGTCCTATGATCACGCCGTCAGCTCCCGCTGCATCTGCCGTGCGGATAATGGTGCCGACGTTGCCGGGATCCTGAACACCATCAAGAACGATAACCAGACTGTTTTCCAGCTGCAGAAGCACGTCAATGTCAGTCGGCCGTTTTCTGACGACCGCAAACACAGGCTGCGGTGTTTTTGTATCCGAGCATTTAGCAATGACTGCTGCTGACACACCAATCCATTGCACTTCCGTATCTGTTTTTGCCATCTGGGAAGAGAGCTCTGAGGGAATACCCTGCTCCACATCAAAGGCCACGCATTCCAGATCAGCCCCCGACCGCAAAGCTTCCTGCACCAAATGAATGCCCTCAATTACATATTTATGCTGCTTGTCCCGGTGCTTCTTCTCAAGCAGCTGCGCCCATTCCTTCACGCGGGGATTTTGCGGTGATAATATATCCATGAATACCGTCCTTTTGCTTGCTCATAAGCTTAATATGCCCGTAGCATCACTTTGGATACGCGAGCTCCAGCTTTGTCAGATCTCTTTTCTCTCCCACAATGACGAGGATATCGCCTTCTTCAAGAAGGTCATCCGCATACGGTGAAATATTCATTTTATTTCCGCGCTTGATTGCCATGACGTTACAGCCAAACCTTGCGCGCACGTCCAGCTCTTTCAGGTTTTTGCCAACCATATCCTGTGAAGCCTTCATTTCAACTATGCTGTAATCATCAGAAATTTCAATGTAATCCAAAATATTAGGAGAAGTTAGATGATGCGCAACCCTCATGCCCATATCCCGCTCCGGATAAATAACCTTGTCTGCGCCGATTTTATTCAGCACCTTGCCGTGGAGCTCGTTTTGAGCCTTGACAATAATCGTCTCCACGCCGATATCTTTGAGAATAAGCGTTGTCAGAATACTCGATTGGATATCCTCACCGATCGCAACAACCACTACATCGAAATTCCGAATACCGAGCGCACGCAGCGCTTCCTCATCCGTGGAATCGGCTGATACGGCATGTGTTACAATATTGGAAACCGCCTGGGTACGCTGCTCATCCGAATCAATAGCCAGGACATCGAATCCCATCTCGCTGAGCGCGTTGGCTACACTAAATCCGAAACGCCCCATACCTATGACGGCGTACTGCTTTTTCGCCATTTTTTAACCCCCCGGGTTATAGAAGTCTATCCTGATTATTATATCACAGAGCACAAAAAACTTGAATTTTGGTCCGCCTCACGGGGAACATTATGAAGGCACCATGATCTTTTGGATGGAGGGAAAATAATGCCGATTACACTTGATTTGCGCCAGGCCATCGTTCACAAAGTGCATGGCAGCAATGATGCGGATCTCCGCGGGATGATCGAAGGCTCGGTGGACGGACCGGAGCAGGCTCTGCCTGGGCTCGGAGTTATTTTTGAAATGATCTGGAAGAACATTGATACGAAAAAGCAGGATGAACTGGTCCACATCGTGCAAGAGCATCTAAAGACGGTAACCCCTGGTCCATTGACCTGATTCCTTAGCAAAATAAAACCCTTCGCGGCTTTCGCGAAGGGTTTTCACTATAATTAAGGAGCTGTGTCCAGGAACTTGGCGTTCGGATTTTTATCCATGGCCGTACGCATCGCATATTCATTTTCAAAAAGGACGACATAGTTGCCCTTCTTATCCTTGACCAGCGTGGAGTTGATCCGGAATTTGCTTGGATCGATGTCCTTATCGATAATCCAGCGTGCAAACTGATATGGCATCCGCTGCAGCTGTACATCTACGCCGTATTCGCCCTTCATCCGGTATTCGAATACCTCGAACTGGAGCTGGCCCACAACGCCGAGAATGGTATCATCGAAGCTGACGGTACGGAACACTTGGATCGTCCCCTCTTCTGTCAGCTGATCAATCCCCTTCTGATACTGCTTATGCTTCAGTGCATTCTTAACCGTCACCTTGGCAAAAATCTCAGGTGAGAAGGTTGGCATCTCATCAAATACCACTTCACTTCCCTGGCTGAGCGAATCCCCAATACGGAAAATGCCCGGATCAAAGAGACCGATAATGTCACCCGGATACGCCTCTTCGACGATATCCCGGTCCTGTGCCAGGAACTGCTGCGGCTGCGACAGCTTGATATCCTTTCCCGCACGAACATGCTTAACACTCATGCCGCGCTGGAACTTACCGGACACGATCCGCATGAAAGCGATCCGGTCGCGGTGAGCCGGGTTCATGTTCGCCTGGATTTTGAAAACATATCCGGAGAATTTCTCATCCGAAGGCTCAATCACGCCAGCGGTACTGGTACGCGGCTGTGGTTTCGGTGCCAGCTGCAGGAAGTTCTCAAGGAACGTCTGCACACCAAAGTTGTTAATCGCGCTTCCGAAGAAGACCGGTGTCAATTCCCCTTTAAGGACTTTATCCATGTCAAAAGGATCGCCCGCAACGTCCAGCAGCTCAAGATCTTGGCACAGCTGGTCATGCAGGTACTCTCCGGCCATTTCACGAATAACCGAATCATTGTAGTCCTCAACCTTTTGCACTTTAATCGTGGAATGGTCGTTGCCTTGGAAAAGCTCGACCTGGTTTTTCATCCGGTCGTACACGCCGCATAGTTCGCGTCCTGTACCAATCGGCCAGTTCATAGGAACAGAGCGGATACCGAGGACCTGCTCAAGCTCTTCCATCAGCTCAAACGGGTTACGTCCTTCACGATCCAATTTATTGATGAATGTAAAAATCGGAATCCCGCGCTTCGCACATACCTGGAACAGCTTAATGGTCTGTGCTTCGACACCTTTGGCAACGTCAATCAGCATGACAGCACTGTCGGCTGCCGTCAACGTACGATAGGTGTCTTCACTGAAGTCTTGGTGACCCGGTGTATCCAGAATGTTGATGCGATGACCCATATAATCAAACTGCATCACGGAAGAAGTTACCGAGATCCCCCGCTGTTTCTCGATTTCCATCCAGTCACTGGTTGCATGCTTGCTGGCTTTACGGGCTTTAACTGTACCGGCTAACCGGATAGCTCCCCCGAATAGCAGCAGCTTTTCTGTCAATGTTGTTTTACCCGCATCCGGGTGGGAAATGATTGCGAATGTTCTTCGCTTTTCAACTTCCTGCTGCAAGGCCTGATCTATCGCTTTGCTCATTTCACTATTCCCTTCATAACTAAAGTCATGTCTATTATTGTACCACAATCCATACGCAAATCACCCCATGCAAGAGCTGCATGAGGATGATTTATTTTCATATTCATTATTTATTCAGCTGCCAAACCACGTTGTCTTCATCTTGTCCGTTGACCGGCCACCAGTGAAAGCCATCCTCAGCAAGCAATTGATCTGCTTCTTTAGGACCCCATGAACCTGCAGGATAATGGCAAGGTCCTTCAGCATCCTGCTTCCAGGCTTGCGCAATGCGGTCCACGAAGGACCATGCGGAGGCAACTTCGTCCCAACGGGTAAAGTATGTCGAATCTCCGCGTGCCGCATCATGCAGCAGACGCTCATATGCTTCTGGCGAGTTGATACCTACCATGCAGCTTTGGCAGAAATCCATTGCCAGCGGCTCAATTTCAGACTCAGAACCCGGTTTCTTCGCATTGATCTTTACATAGATGCCTTCCATCGGATTGACACGGATAACCAAGAGGTTGGGTTCAAGCTTGTGCTTTTGTCCAAGATATACGTTATTCGGCATGCCTTGGAATTCAACAACGATCTCGGTTGTTTTGACTGGAAGTCTCTTGCCAGTACGGATGTAGAATGGAACACCCGCCCAACGGAAATTATCCACGAATACGCGAGCCATAAAGTATGTTTCGGTATTGGACTGTGGATCCACTTTATCTTCATCGCGGTAAGCCGGTAAATCACGACCACGTGAACTGCCCTGTACATATTGTCCGCGGACAACGTTTTTCTTCACTTCTTCCCCATTGGCATAAGGACGGAGTGAGCGGAGTACTTTCACCTTCTCATCACGGATATCCTCCGGAAGCAGACGGCTAGGCGGCTCCATAGCAACCATCGTGAGCATTTGCAGCATATGATTTTGTCCCATATCACGCAGCGCCCCGGCATGATCATAATATCCGCCGCGTTCTTCAACACCGACGGTCTCACCGAGAGTGATTTGTATGTTCGAAATATGCTTATTGTTCCACAGCGGTTCAAAGAAAGCATTTGCGAAACGGATCACTTCGATGTTTTGAACCATTTCCTTGCCGAGATAATGGTCAATCCGGTAAATCTCTTCTTCCTTAAATACCTGGCGGATTTGTTCATTCAGCTCTTCAGCCGATTTCAGATCGTAACCGAAAGGTTTCTCGATTACAAGCCGCTGCCAGCCAGCGCCTTCCAGCATGCCGCCTTTTTGCAGGTTAAAGGACACGCTGCCGAACAGTTCAGGAGCAAGTGCCAGGTAGAAAATACGGTTGCCTGGAATATGGAAACGTTCTTCCAATGCGATGGTTTGTTCGTTCAGTTCACGGAAGCCATCCACATTGTTGATATCCAGGGATTTATATTCAAAATGCTGTGCAAATAATTTGAAATCTTCATTATTTTCCGCTTTGTACCGGCAAAATTCCTGAATGGAGTTATAAATATCCTCACGGAATTCTTCCTGTGTACGCGGACGCCGCGCCACGCCGATAACGGCAAAGTCCTCAGCCAGCTTTCCTTCACGGTATAAACTATAAATCGCCGGAAACAGCTTGCGTTTAGCCAAATCCCCGGTTGCTCCAAAAATAAAAAATACAGCGCCTGGTGTTTGCAACATTTCCAAATTTTTATTTTCAGCCATGGCCCTCATTCTTTCCTATGTAGTATAGTGTATTTTTTTATACAAAAAAGGAATTGATACCCGCACTCCTACAGGTACAAGCATTTTCTAGCGATTATAGATGATTCAGCTCCGCTGAAAATGGTAATTCCTATAATCGTAAAAATGATGTTACGTCATTTTAGCATATTCATGAAAATGATGCTATTAGTTTTCTTACAAAAATACTCAGATATTATGACCATTCTTTACAAAATGAATCCCTTATTTCAATATTCGATCGTGATCATGGGGAGCCCAATGGTGACGCGGTTTTTCCCGCTCATATCATCCTCATGGACAGCTACCTGCATGTTCAGCCATGTGTTTCCACTTCTTACACGCGAGGTGAGAGACGGCACTTGATAAGCATTACTTACCGTTGTTGCGTCCTCATAAGTTTCCTTTTGAACAGCTTCCATTGTATTTTGCAGACTGCCTTCAATACGATTCATCGTATCTGCAGCCTTTACTTTATCATGATCATTAGCGTTTCCCTGTAAGGATGCATTCCATTCAGCTTTAATGCCTGAATCACGCATTTTCTGGCCGTATTGCTCTTGCAGCTCGGAGAGATTGCTCCATTGCGCAGGATCATCAGCCTCCAATTGGATAATAACATAACTTTGATCAGCGGAAATCTCCTGCCAGTTAAAACGTATATTCACCGCATTTTTTTCGTCGATAACCCGATAGGTTGTATGTCCGTTCTCCATCAGTTCATTTATAGGTGACAATTGAAGTGATTGGGATAATTTCTGGGCAGCAGCTTCGGCACCCTCTCCCCCGCTTCCATCCCATGCGCCCTGCCATTTTACAACGACACGCACCGGCCGATCCACCACTTGGTTCCCGAGGTCAAGCAGCGTGCGCAGCTCAGCATGCTCAGCCTTGGCTTCTGCTGTTGTCATTCCGTTCCAGAAATAACCCAGCATGCATCCCAATACGGTCATACATACCAAACCAACGCCCGTCCATTTAGCTGCTGACTTCATACCCTATCCATCCCCTCGACCCTAAACTATCAATCTACTAAAAAGGATGTCCGGGATCAGAGACTTTTATACCTTATGTGGTACGGATAATTGGGTGAATGACCATGGCGCATAAACCTAAGCATGAATACATTGATAACAAAAATATAAGAGGGAGGATTGACCTTTTACATGATCCCTGTTTACCCCCTTTCAGAGGATAACATCCTTCAGCATCGCGGCAAAATGGTGCTGGCATGTACACATGACGGCAGAACCTTCATCGGGAGATTAACACATTGCAAAGATGGTCACATCATATTGAATGGTGAGAATGAAACGGCTTTACATGCGGCTAATGTCAAAACCACCAAGAAACGTCCAAACGCGGTCAAGAGTAAAAAGCCTGCACCCAAAGCCCAGGTTCGAGCACTATATCCTCCTTATGGCTATGGGTACGGCTATCCGTCTTATGGCTATGGTTTCGGCTATGGCTCCGGTCTTGCCCTAAGTCTCGGTTTGCTTGCACTGCTCTTTTTAATCTGAAAAATAAAATGCACCCGCTGCTGCTTCCCCAGGATCCTTATCAGGTTCTCGGTTGGCACCAGCGGGTGCATTTTTCTTTGAGCAATGAATCTACTTTATTCGGCAAGTCCATTTTTATAAGCGTAAATCGCGGCCTGAGTCCGGTCATCCACACCTAATTTGGCGAGGATATTCGTGACGTGGAACTTGACCGTCTTAATGCCAATGATCAGATCATCTGCGATTTCCTGATTCGATTTCCCCTTTGCGACCAGCTTCAGTACGTCCATCTCACGCTCCGTAAGCTCTTTGTGAGCAGGCGCCTCCGTCTCCGCATGACGAAACCGGTTCATCATTTTGGAGGCAACCTGGGATTCCAAAACAGACTGTCCGCGTGCCGCTGCACGTATTGCCTCTGCAATCTCGCTGGCTCTCGATGTTTTCAGCAGATAACTGAAGGCGCCTGCTTCTATCACGGGGTACATCTTCTCGTCATCCAGATAGCTGGTCAGTACGATAACCTTGCAATCAGGATAAAGCTTGAGCAGTTGTCTTGTAGCTTCAATCCCATCCATTCCATCCATGACCAGATCCATCAGTACGACATCAGGCTTATATTCATCAGCCAGACGGATGCCTTCCTCACCGCTGCCAGCCTCGCCCACGACCTCGATCCCATCTTCCGTACCGAGGACAGCCGCCAAGCCGATGCGCACCATTTCATGATCATCCACAAGCAGCACCTTAATTGCCGGCTTTTCCAGTTCCTCCATGTTCCTCATCCCCTCCCTTATCTTCATTTACGATTGGAATCGTAATTTCAATCCGCGTTCCTTTTCCGGGGGCTGTAATGAATTGAATCGAACCGCCAATTTCATTCACCCGTTCCTGCATATTCGAAAGGCCATAAGAGGCCTGTTTTTTCTCATCCAGCTCAAATCCCTGCCCGTCATCACGCAGCAT
The DNA here is from genome assembly GCF_018403225.1 of Paenibacillus sp. J23TS9. Classification (NCBI taxonomy): domain Bacteria; kingdom Bacillati; phylum Bacillota; class Bacilli; order Caryophanales; family Paenibacillaceae; genus Paenibacillus; species Paenibacillus sp. J23TS9. The sequence goes on from NZ_BOSG01000004.1 coordinate 495,925, forward strand.
CACCCATACGGTTTCATGCTTCTGATGAATCCGGATTTCCATTTTTTCTGCCTTTGCATGCCGCAGCGTGTTGGACATAGCCTCCTGGATAATCCGGAACAGGTGATTCTCGATTCCTTTCATTAGTTGAATGCCCTCATCCATCTCAAATACGATATCCATAGGTACTTTAACCTTAAGCTCTTTAACCAGTTCTTTCAAGCCCTGCTCGAGCGGCTTGCCTTCAAGGTATACCGGCCGTAAATGCAGCAGGAGCGCTCTCATCTCCGACTGCGCCACAGCAGCCATTTCCTCAATCAAGGCCACCTGCCGTTGTGCCTTATCAAAATCCTTGACCAGCGTTCTACCTACAGCTGTCGCCGTCATCGATATCGCAAACAGCTGCTGTGATACCGCATCATGCAGCTCTCGGGCAAGGCGCTGCCGTTCCTCTACGATTGCAGACACTCTTGCCTGTTCAGCTAGTTGAGCGTTATTGGTGGACAAGCGCTGGAGCGAGGTGACCTGCTCCTCCCATTTCTTGCTGATCCGTCCCAATTGTTCGCCAAGCCGCCCCACTTCGTCCACTCCAAGCTCGGGAACATCACGTGTTAAATTCCCTTTTTCCCAGGATAACAGCGTCTCCCGCAATAGCTCAAGTCTTCTTTTCGTACGATAGCTTTGATAAAAGCCGTATACAGCACCAATGCCCACTGGAACGAGAATCAAGGTCGTAACTGCCTGTACCACTCTCGTCCAGGAGTCAAAAGGTGCCAGATATCCATATGTATACATCACATAAAAAATAATAAGAAGCAAAATAAAAGAAAGAAAGGCCCCCTCGCCCATGCTCCGGGAGACCATATTAACCGGCTTCTTTGATTTCATGCGGGGAACCCCCTACTCTCTATGATATATTAATATCCAAATCTCCTACGAGATAAGAAATAATAAATTTCACTTTTTGGTCGCTGGTGTCATAATTCGGTGATTTCCAGTTCAGACGGTTCATCATGCCATTGTCACGCTGTCCCTGAAAATCAATGGAACCAAACAAGACAAACGCCTCAATCTCCACCCCGTAATATTCCGGAATATGGAGATCCATATCCCCCATAATCCCCTGAAACATCATCACGGTTTGATGGTCTTCCGGCATAGCCAGTGACAAGTCAAGATCCGCTTCTCCAAGCACATGCCATACACTCATGCTGCGCATCACCCAGGGCTGCTGATCCCAGTCAAAATGAGAGGAAAAATTCTGCTTTTGCATGAAGCCTTCCTTCGGCTGAACCTTTTTCGCCTTGATAAAGAAGAAGCCTAGTGACAGAAGCGCAATACCCAGCACCATCATCAAATGATCAAGAAGCAGCAAAATGGCGCCGACAGCCAGCAATCGATAGCCTCTCTTCACCTTACCGCCACGTATCGTATAGATTCCCATTAACATGAACAAGAGTGCGACGATGGTAAAGAAGCCGAACCACTTGCCGACCAGCATGAGAAGGCCAATGCCGATAAGTATAAGCGCAATGATGCGATTTCTTTTTTCCATGCCGCACCTCCTTGTGATGTCTTGTTACACTTATAGTAAAGGTCGGAAAAGCCATATGGTGCGCAATCACACCAATATGGCTTTCCTCTTTTCAGATCGACTGAACTAAAGAATTCGCTATCTTTATTTCATTCCGTATAGCACAGAATGAGATGAAGATCAGTTTACTTCATTTCATTCTGTATAGCATATCATATTGTCCGATATCTTGAATATACTTATTCTTTCGTTGTTTTGGAAGCGCTGCTTGACGGGTTCATTTTGCTTTTCAAGGCGTTCAGCTGTTCTTCCACCTTCAATTGTTTCTCAGCGTCTACCGGGCTTGTGAATGTGCTTGCTGCCGGACGGTAAGGGGCACGCATAACATCAGCTTCAGCTTCCAGCTGCATGATTTTTTCTTCCATGCGATGGAATCCAAGAGATGCGCCGCCACCTTCAATGGTATGCAGGCTGTTGATCTGGGACATTTGCTTTTTGGCCTTCGCCATTTGTGCGCGGGTCACCAATTCATTGCGTTTGTTGCGCATTTTATAGAATTCATCTTTCATGTCATGCAGCTGCTGCACCAATTCCTTGGCTTGGTTTTCGGACTGCACATGGAGATCGCGGTATTCCGAAAGCTTCTGATCAAAATAGATCTTTTCTTCCAAAAGCTTGCGGGCCACTTCCTCCTGACCGTTCTTCAGAGCCAGCTCAGCTTGAGCTTCACGCTGTACGGACATTTTCTCCGCTTCTTCAACACGCTGCTTCATGCGGCGCTCATTAGCCATTTGCTTTGCAACGGTTACCTCAGCTTCGTGAATTTCAGCCTCCATATCGCGGAGATATTGATTCAGCATTACAATCGGATCCTCTACCTTATCCAACAATTCATTTACCGACGCCTTTGTCATATCTTTCAGTCTTTTAAATACTCCCATGTTTTACACTTCTCCCTTCTCATATTGAGACAGTTTTTTCTTAAGATCTTCAAGTTCTTTCTTCATGGCTTTCTTTTCGATATCTTCCATCATGGCATCCAGATTGGATGCTTGGGAGGAGAAACCTCCAGCAGGTCTGCTGCCAAAAGAAGGATCGTTATATTTGGTTCTTGGATCAAAGGAAGGGCCGCTGTAGCTGCCGTTTCCTCCGTAATAATTGCCGTTGCCGGGCTGGCCGCCATAATAGCCGCCTGCTCCGGGGCCAGGACCGTGTCCATACGGATTGTATGGAGGTACTGGCTCTTTCGGAACCACCAGGGATGCGATGAAATAGATGAACAGCGTCGTTCCACCGGTGAAGAATATGGAGATGACAAACAGAATCCGCAGCAGTGTTGAATCAATGCCTATTGTCTCCGACAATCCGCCGCAAAGCCCTGTTACCATCTTATCTCGGGTCGAACGGTATAGTTTACTCATGCTGTTACTCCTTTCCGCTGTTATTCAGCTTTTGTTTCAAACGAGCCAGTTCCTTTTCCAAAATACCGGATACCGTGTCACTCGCCTGATCTAAGTACTGTTGCCCCATACGGCGCAGATCGCGCAGGCTTTGAGCTTCGAGTTCCCAATCAGATATCCGGTCTTCAAGGCGGTTGAACATTTTAGGTACGTCCTGACCGCTGCCATAGCCGTCCATCCGTTGATTCATGCGCTGCTGAAGCCGAAGTGTCTCCATGCGTGCCGCATAGTATTGACGTTTGTTATATACGGTTTGATATTCCATTTTCAGGTCATTCAGTTGGCTTTCCAGATCGATCAAAGACTTTCTGGTTGTATTCAGCAGTTCGCTGTACTGGTCCAGTTTTTCTTCATAAATGATCTTTTCCTGCAAAGCCAGCTTGGCGAGATGATCTTCTCCGGCCTTTAAGGCCAGCAGCGCTTGTTCTTCACGTTTGCTTTTCATCGATTCCGCCTGATCAACCTGCTGCTTCAGCTGTCTCATATGTGCTGAGGACTGCTGTACAAGCTTTTCTGCTTCGACGATGTCATCCCGTGTGGTTGCCAGAAACTGATCGATCAATCGAACCGGATCCTGACTTTGCTCCAACCGTTCATTTAAATTTGCTGCGGTGATATCCCTCACCCGACGAAAAACACTCATTTTGTGTAGCCCCTCCTTATTCGTTTTTTCCTTCATAGAAGTTATTTATGTTAGTAGGAATTTCTTTTCCCCTTCAGAAGGGAGATTCCGAAAATCACTAGCGCGATACCGAGCAGCGGTCCGATGAACCAGGACAGTTTCGCCAGCAGCGATAAAACACCGAACGCTAGGATGATGGTTCCGATTAACACTCTGCCTCTACGAATTCCGTAATAGCCAAGGACGATCATCAGAATCGGGAAAAGCAGACCAATCAGTTTACCAAACAGTGGTGCGAACAATCCGAAGAGCATCAAAGCCCCAATAGCGATTAATACGATTGCTGTTCCGTTGTTGCGTTTTTTCATGCATTTCTCACTTCCTTTCATTGCATCAACCTTATGTCTTTATTTTAGGTGGTTCTGCCTCTTTCCAAAACAGACTGCAGACGGTTTTTCATCCTAGACCTTAGTCGGGGAACTCTTCAGAGCTAAGGCTACCCGTGTTTATTCACTATGTACCTCTCCCATGCGCTATGCCCTACACGCGCAAAAAGAGCGCAGGATGTCCTCCATGCGCTCTTCAACTGGTATCGTATTCTGCCTGCTACTGCACTCCCATTAAACATTCGCCTGGATCGTTTCCTTTGGAACGGCAGCGCTTTTTCCATTATGCTTCACCAGGAAAATGAACAAGAGCGCGACCAGCATACCACTTGATGCATAGATGAACAAAGAGCCGTATCCAAACTGATCGATGATCCAACCCAGCAGTGGAGGTGAAGCGATGGCTGCGAGTGAAGATACCAGATAATATAGTCCCGTTCTCGTCCCAATACTCGTTTCGCTGCCGATGGATACGACAAACGGATAGGAATTGATGTTGATCAAAGCCCAGCACATGCCGCCCAAGGCAAGCAGAATACGGAGAAGCAGCACGGTTTTCGCCAAAGGAATGACTGCAAACACTAGAAACAATCCGATGACGCCCGAGATAATAATTTTTCGTTTGCCATACCGGTTGCCGAGCCAGCCGCTTGGGATCGCAAACAACACGAAAAATAATGAAAAGAACGTGAGTGAGAATCCGGACGCCTTCTCAGATAATCCCATGTAGTGCTTACCGTATAAGGTAAACATCGCCTCAACCCCTTGATAGGAGACGAACCAGAAAAAGATTGCTATGAGCAGCAGCACGGTCGTACGGTCCAGCTCACCCCTCAGCTTGGTTCTCTGCTGTTTTTCCGCAGGAACCGATACGATGACATCTCTTTTTTCTTTGATGAATCGCACCAGTATAAACAAGCAAATCAATGTGATGACAGCTGCAGCGATAAAAGGAAAGGCTGGATTCGCTCCATATAACATCGAACCGGCTCCAAAAGCCAAAATACCGCCAAAACCACCCATAAAGTTAATAATGCCGTTTGCCTTTGTACGCTGATGATCCGGAGTGATATCCGGCATGAGGGCGACCGTAGGCGATCTGTACACGCTCATGGACAAGTTCATCAGCATCATGAATAGAACTAATGTAATAAAGCTCGTATGAAATGGTATTAAAATCACAAACACTGCGGCGAGCGGCATTCCGATGATCATAAACGGCATACGCCTGCCAAAGCGGGTATTTGTCTTATCGCTCAGGTTACCGATCCATGGCTGCAAAAATAAAGCAAAATAGTTATCGATGGTCATCATAAAACCAATTAAAGAAGCTTTGTGGATATACGAATCTAAAAAGAAAGGGACAAATGCATTATACAGTGCCCAGGTGATACTGATACTGAAAAATCCGAATCCAAGCAGCCATGTTTTTTTCATGAAGGATGAACCTCCGTTTCAGCGGGCAACAAAGGCGGATGGCATAAGTCTGCTGTTACATGTAGTTGAAGCGTTTTCAAAATGAATGAGTTAAAAGATTCGCCAAGTGTAACTTGGCAGGTGGTCGTGAGGTTGTCTTTCAATTAGCAAGCCCCCAATCGGCAATTATTTTTCTATATTATACATTAAGTTTATTTACATACTGTTTATTTTTTTAAGCAAACATTATTGGAATGTAAATTTTTTTCATTCCATTATTCAGACGGCTGCAACAAACAAAAAAGCACCTTATCTGATTGTACAGATAAAGTGCTTTTAAAATCATGATGCTGGTGAAGGGACTTGAACCCCCACTCCGTCGCCGGAAGCGGATTTTGAGTCCGCCGCGTCTGCCATTCCGCCACACCAGCAAGTAAAAATATACGCGCCCTAAGAGATTCGAACTCCTGGCCTTTTGATTCGTAGTCAAACGCTCTATCCAGCTGAGCTAAGGGCGCATATGAGGTTGTAATGGAGGCGCCACCCAGATTCGAACTGGGGATAAAGCTTTTGCAGAGCTGTGCCTTACCACTTGGCTATGGCGCCGTAAAATCATTGGAGCGGACGACGGGAATCGAACCCGCGACCCTCGCCTTGGCAAGGCGATGCTCTACCGCTGAGCCACGTCCGCATAACTGGCTGGGGATATAGGATTCGAACCTATGCATGACGGAGTCAAAGTCCGTTGCCTTACCGCTTGGCTAATCCCCAACAGTTTAAAATAAAATGGGGCGATCGAGGGGACTTGAACCCCCGAATGCCGGAGCCACAATCCGGTGCGTTAACCCCTTCGCCACGACCGCCATATCAAACCTATTCATTAATTGAAAAACTATGTGGCAGGGGCAGCAGGAATTGAACCCACACCAACGGTTTTGGAGACCGTTGTTCTACCTTTAAACTATGCCCCTAAAATGGTGGAGGCTGATGGATTCGAACCACCGAACTCGTAGAGAGCAGATTTACAGTCTGCCGTGTTTAGCCACTTCACTAAGCCTCCGAAAATGGTGCCGGCGAGAGGACTTGAACCCCCAACCTACTGATTACAAGTCAGTTGCTCTACCAATTGAGCTACACCGGCTTTTATGCTTTTAAAATTACATGGTGGCTCGGGACGGAATCGAACCGCCGACACGAGGATTTTCAGTCCTCTGCTCTACCGACTGAGCTACCGAGCCTAACTATATCACTTATGAGAAAACAGTGCAAATATAAAATGGCGGAACCGACGGGATTCGAACCCGCGATCTCCTGCGTGACAGGCAGGCATGTTAGGCCTCTACACCACGGTTCCACAGAGGCACTTTCTATGTAAGAAAGTTAATTGGTTGCGGGGGCAGGATTTGAACCTGCGGCCTTCGGGTTATGAGCCCGACGAGCTACCGGGCTGCTCCACCCCGCGTCAGTAATAAAAGTATAAAGTTTTATGGTGGAGGCTGAGGGGTTCGAACCCCC